>NZ_JBANBA010000182.1:0-10696 GCF_059803475.1 Bradyrhizobium sp. UFLA05-89
ACTGCCGCATGGCCGAAAGCGGATGTGGCAGCCGCAAAACTCGGCCATGCGGCATAATCCCGCTTACGGCATAATGCCCATTATGCCGATATCGGCATAACACGCATGCGACCGGGCATCCTTCGCGTCTCAATCGTGACCAGAGCGGATCCTACGGTACGAAGAAATATGCCTTCGAAGAACTGGTCGCGGAGTTGAGTTCCGCATTCAGCTGCGCGTCGCTCGGGATCGTCCCGACCGTGCGCCATGCCGACTATATCGGATCATGGCTTGAAGTCCTGCGCGAAGACAATCGGGCCATCGTGCGTGCCGCCTCGCAGGCGAGCAAGGCCGCGGACTATTTGCTCGGCTTCGTTCCCGGGTCCATTGAGCCCGCGCTGCATTCGGTTGTCGCCGATCACGAGGCGGCGTGATGCTCGGTTTTCTGTGACCGCGCGAGAGTGAGAGGAGGGGACGCTGTTCGCGACGGGTTGGAAGCCGAGAGAGAGTCTCACGGCCGCCCGTCGTGGAGAACCAAAATGACGAAAGCCATACAAAAGATCACGTTGTCGCCTTCCCGGGATATTCCCTTCAACAAGCTCGTGCTCAGCCAGTCGAACGTTCGCCGCGTCAAGGCCGGTGTCTCGATCGAGCAGTTGGCCGAGAGCATCGCGCACCGTACGCTTCTGCAAAGTCTGAGTGTCCGGGCCGTCGTCGACGGAGACGGCAACGAAACCGGCATGTTCGAGGTGCCAGCGGGCGGCAGGCGCTATCGTGCTCTCGAACTCCTGGTGAAACAGAAGCGCATGTCAAAGACGCAGGCGGTGCCATGCGTCGTGCGTGAAGGGGGCATTGCCGCGGACGATTCGGTGGCGGAGAACGACGAGCGGGTCGGTCTGCATCCGCTCGATCAGTTTCGGGCGTTCCAGACACTCCGCGATCTCGGCATGAGCGAGGAAGACATCGCCGCCCGGCACTTCGTGAACCCGGCGATCGTGAAGCAGCGGCTGCGGCTGGCGTCGGTGTCGCCGAAGCTGCATGAGGTTTATGCCGAAGACGGCATGACGCTCGAGCAGCTCATGGCGTTCTCGGTCACGGCCGATCACGCCCGCCAGGAGCAGGTCTGGGAGAACGTCAGCCGTTCCGGTTACGACGAGCCTTACCAGATCCGCCGGCTACTCACCGAGAACACCGTACGCGGGTCCGATCGCCGAGCCCAATTCGTGGGCCTCGATGCCTATCAGCAAGCGGGTGGCGGCGTTCTGCGGGATCTGTTCGAGCACGACGACGGCGGCTGGCTTCAGGACGTCGTGTTGCTCGACCGCCTCGTAACCGAAAAGCTCAAAGCCGAAGCTGAGACGATCGCGGCCGAAGGCTGGAAGTGGATCTCGGTCGCCGTAGAGTTTTCCTACGGTCACACTCATGGCCTCCGAGAAATCGAAGGTAAACCTGTCGATCTCTCGCCTGAGGAACAGGCCACCATCGATGCCCTGAACGCCGAGCAAGCCAAGCTTGAAACCGATTACCAGGATGCGGACGAGCTACCTGACGAGATCGATCAGCGTCTCGGCGAAATCGAGTCGGCGCTAGCGGCATTCGAAGACCGGCCGATGCTTTACGAACCGGCCGAGATCGCCCGAGCTGGTGTCTTCATCAGCATCGATTCCGAGGGACGTCTCTCGTTGGACAGGGGTTACGTCCGGCCGGAGGACGAGGTGCCGGCAACTGATACTGACGTCGAGCAGGGCGCCGATGCATCGTCGACCGAAGGTCAAGAAGAGCATCCTTCCCTCCAGCGCACGGTCATCGCGGTCGCAGGTATTGCTCCCGATGCAGAAGAAGATGATGAGGACGCGGCCAGGCCTCTGCCGGATCGGCTGATTATCGAGCTGACGGCGCATCGCACGCTGGCATTGCGGGATGCGCTGGCAGAGAATCCTGCGATCGCATTCCAGGCGGTGCTGCATAACTTCGTGCTGACGGCCTTTTACCGATTCGCGTCGTCCGGGAGCTGTCTTGAGATCGGACTTCGCACGCCGACCTTTCCCGCTCAAGCTCCCGGGCTGAGGGAAAGCGTCTCGGCGAAAGCTGTCGAGGCGCGGCATGAGTCCTGGAAGTCGCGATTGCCGAAGAGCGAAAGCGATCTCTGGGATGCGCTGACGGCTCTTGATGGTGGTGCACAGGCGTCATTGTTCGCCCACTGCGCGTCATTTGCCGTCAACGCCGTCTATGAGCCGGCCAACCGCTACAATCAGGGCCGTGTCTCCGCTCACGGTGTTCGCACGCGTCTCGACCAAGCTGACGTGTTGGCGCACGCGGTCGGACTCGACATGGTGCAGGCTGGCTGGCGACCAACCGTCGACAACTATCTCGGACGGGTCACCAAGCCACGAATTCTGGAGGCGGTGCGGGAAGCCAAGGGCGAGTCCTCCGCGCAATTGATCGACCATCTGAAGAAGGCTGAGATGGCCAAGGAGGCCGAGCGTCTACTCGATGGCTCGGGCTGGTTGCCGGAGCCGCTGCGTCTCGTCGATTTCGAAGCGGCGCCAGTGGGAGAGGAGGGCGAAGCGGGCTCGCTGCCCGAATTCCTTGCCGATGAGGAGGATCAGGAGACCGTCGGCGACGAAGATCCGCAACGGCTCGACGCGGCTGAGTGACATCACAGAGCGGGACGGCTGCGACCCTCCCGCGGTTGCTTGGGGACCGGTGCGCAGCGCTGGTCCCCTTTCTTATGGGCGAGGGCGCAGAGGGAGAGCTAGGCCGGGAAAGGTTTGAATCGCCGTGGTCTTGAGGAGAGCGCCGGGCGGTTTCGACCCATTCCTGCTCCCCTGAGAAATCCTGCCATGACCGAATCTCTCGCCGGCGGCGTTGCCGCCGCTCCGCTCTCGATGCGTGCCGCTGCAAATCTCACCTCCGCCGCTGTCAGAGCTGCGCAACAGCTTTTGACCGACCTGGAACACGGTCGTCGCATCGATGCCGCTGTTCTGCGCGGCGCCATGGAAGCTGCCTTTGGCGCTTCGGATGCCGCCGGGGTCTGGAACTGGAAGACCGCCTATGACGTCTGCGAGGCGGCAACAGTTCTGTTCCTTCGCAAGTTCGGCCCGGCCATGCGGGCCAAGGCTGGTTCGACGGCCGCCATGCTGCCAATGATCGTGCGAGTAGCTGGCCTTCTGCCGACACATACGCGGCGGTCCGAGGACAGCCTGGCATTTCAGCAATTCTCGACGCCGATCCCGCTCGGGCTGGCGGCATGTACCGCAGCCGGAATTACGCTTGCCGATCGCGTTCTGGAGCCATCCGCGGGGACAGGCCTGCTCGCCGTCTTTGCAGAACTCGCCGGCGGCGCCTTGGTGTTGAACGAGTTGGCCGATGCCCGCTCAGAGCTGCTCGGCCATCTCTTCTCCAACGTTCCGGTCACGCGGTTCGACGGCGCCCAGATCAATGACCACCTCGATGCGAGTGTCGCACCGAGCGTCGTCCTGATGAACCCGCCGTTCTCTGCGCTCGCCAATGTCGATCGACGGATGGCGGATACGGCTCTGCGCCACGTCGCTTCGGCGCTCGCGCGTCTTTGCGACGGTGGACGCCTCGTCGCTATCGCAGGCGCAAGCTTCGCGCCGGCCAACCCGGCATGGCGAGATGCCTTTGTGCGGCTCCAGGAACGCGGGCGGGTGGTGCTTTCTGCGGGGATCGACGGCACCGTTTACGCGAAGCACGGAACACGGATCGACACGCGGCTGCTTGTGATCGATAAGCTGCCCGCTGCCGATCCGACGGCTTTTCCTGTCTCACCAGGCGTCGCGGCCGACGTTGCCACCTTGCTTGGCTGGGTGAACCAGCATGTGCCCCCACGGCTGCCAGTCGCAGCGCCGTCGGAGATCGCCGCCATCGGGCGGCCAGCGATTTCCCGATCGGTCGGCGCCTTTGCGCCACACCTATCGTCCACTTCGAGAGAGGCCGCGCCAGTAGGCGCAGAACTGATCTACGAGACGGTCGAATGGTCCCCGCCGGAAGGTGCCCGGCTGACCGATGCGCTTTATGAGGAATACGGATTGCACTCGATCCTCATTCCCGGATCGTGTGCACATCCGACCAAGCTCGTGCAGTCTGCGGCGATGGCGTCCGTTGCGCCACCGAAGCCATCCTATCGTCCGCACCTGCCGGCCGATGTCATGGTGGACGGAGTTCTGTCGGATGCCCAGCTCGAGAGCATCATCTATGCCGGCGAAGCGCATTCTGAATTCCTGGCGGGGTCCTGGACGATCGATGCGACCTTTGATGTTGTGGCCGCCGCGCGCGACGACGCAGAGAATGCTGTCCGCTTTCGCCGCGGCTGGTTCTTGGGCGATGGCACCGGCGCGGGCAAGGGGCGGCAGGTCGCCGGGATTCTGCTCGACAACTGGCTCAAGGGCCGCCGCCGTGCCGTCTGGATCAGCAAGTCCGACAAGCTGATCGAGGACGCGCAGCGCGATTGGTCCGCGCTCGGCATGGAGCGGCTGCTTGTTACGCCCTTGTCTCGGTTTCGCCAGGGCACCCCGATCCGGCTTTCGGAAGGCATCCTATTTACCACCTACGCCACGCTACGGACCGACGAGCGCGGCGAAAAGCTTTCGCGTGTCAGGCAGATCGTCGAATGGTTGGGCTCGGACTTCGACGGAGTGATCATCTTCGACGAGAGCCACGCCATGCAGAATGCGGTCGGGGGCAAGGGCGAACGCGGCGACCAAGCGGCCTCTCAGCAGGGACGTGCGGGCCTGAGGCTCCAGCACGCGTTACCGAATGCTCGCGTCGTTTATGTCTCGGCGACGGGCGCCACCACGGTCCACAATCTCGCTTATGCGCAACGCCTCGGCCTTTGGGGTGGCGCCGACTTTCCGTTCGCGACGCGCGCCGAGTTCGTCGAGGCAATCGAGGAGGGCGGCGTCGCAGCGATGGAGGTGCTGGCGCGCGACCTCAAGGCGCTCGGTCTCTACGCAGCCCGCTCGCTGTCTTACGAGGGCGTCGAGTACGACTTGGTGGAGCACCAGCTGACGCCGGAGCAGGTTCGCATTTACGATGCCTATGCCGGTGCGTTCAGCGTCATCCATAATAACCTCGATGCGGCGATGCGAGCCGCCAACATCACCGGCGCAACGGGAACGCTGAACGGGCAAGCCAAGTCCGCGGCACGCTCCGCTTTCGAAAGCGCGAAGCAGCGCTTCTTCGGCCACCTTCTGACTTCGATGAAGACTCCGTCGCTGGTCCGATCGATCGAGCGCGACCTTAATGCTGGCCACGCGGCTGTTATCCAGATCGTGTCGACGGGCGAAGCACTGATGGAGCGCCGGCTCGCCGAGATCCCGACTGAAGAGTGGGGCGACGTCCAGGTCGACATCACGCCGCGCGAGTACGTTCTCGACTATCTCGCCCACTCCTTTCCGGTCCAGCTCTACGAGCCCTTCACCGACTCGGAGGGCAACCTCTGCTCCCGGCCTGTCTATCGCGACGGCCAGCCGGTCGAGAGCCGGGAAGCCGTCGCACGACGCGACCGCCTCATCGAGAAGCTTGCATCACTACCGCCCGTACCTGGGGCACTGGATCAGGTCATCCAGCGCTTCGGCACCGAACTGGTCGCCGAGGTGACGGGCCGCTCGCGCCGCATCGTTCGCAAGGGCGACCGGCTGGTGGTCGAAAATCGAGCCGGTTCAGCCAACCTCGCCGAGACCTCGGCTTTCATGGACGACGTCAAGCGCATTCTCGTGTTCTCCGACGCGGGCGGCACGGGGAGGAGCTACCATGCCGAACTGTCGGCTCGGAATCGGCGGTTGCGCGTGCATTACCTGCTCGAGCCCGGTTGGAAGGCCGATGCTGCGATTCAGGGGCTTGGCCGCACCAACCGGACCAATCAAGCGCAGCCACCGTTGTTTCGTCCGATTGCGACAGACGTGAAGGCCGAAAAGCGCTTTCTCAGCACCATTGCCCGCCGGCTCGATACGTTGGGAGCCATTACGCGCGGCCAACGTCGGACCGGAGGGCAGGGCCTGTTCCGGCCCGAGGACAATCTCGAAAGCCAGTACGGACGTGATGCGTTGCGTCAGCTCTACACGCTGCTCGCGCGAGGCAAGGTCGACGGCTGCTCGCTTGGGAGGTTCGAGGATGCGACCGGTCTGAAGCTCACGGATGCCAATGGGCTCAGGGATGACCTGCCGCCGATCACGACCTTTCTGAACAGGTTATTGGCGCTCACCATCGGCTTACAGAATGTGCTGTTCACCGCCTTCGAGCAGCTCTTGACCGCTCGGATCGAAGGCGCGGTTGCATCCGGCACCTACGACGTGGGGTTGGAAACCCTCCGTGCCGAGAGCTTCGTCGTCACCGACCGGCGGACGATCTATGACCATCCGGGGACCGGCGCCGAGACCCGGCTGCTCACGGTCGCCCAGCGCCAGCGCAATCATCCGGTGAGTCTGGATGACGCTCTTGCTCGTCTTTCCGATCGTCAGGCCGTCCTGCTCGTCAATGAGCGCTCGAGACGAGCCGCCGTCCAGGTCCCCGCGGCGAGCGTCATGCTCGATGACGGCGAGATCGAGCGGCGCGTCCGTCTGATCCGGCCGATGGATCAGCACACGGTCCCCCTGACCACCATGGCCGAAAGTCATTGGGACGAAGCGGATCGTGAACGCTTTGCTTCGACCTGGCTGGCGGAGCTTGCCGAGGTACCCGAGTTCACGGAAAGCACGATCCACGTCGTGGCGGGCTTGCTGCTACCGATCTGGAAGCGGCTACCGAACGAATCGACCCGCATCTATCGGCTTCAGACCAATACAGGCGAACGCGTCATCGGCCGCAGGGTTTCGGCCGCGTGGGTCGCAAACGTCGTTACGACGGACGCACCTTCGCTGACGCCGGACGCTGCCTTTGCTGCACTGATGGAAGGACGGACCGTCCTCGAGCTCGCAGAGGGCCTTCAGCTTCGCCGCGTCCGAGTGATGGGCGCACATCGCATCGAGCTGTCGGGATTCAACGACACGATACGCGATCGCCTCCGTGCTTACGGCCTCTTTGGGGAGATCATCTCCTGGAAGCTGCGCATGTTCGTACCCACGGACGCGAGCGGCATCGAGGTCCTGTCGAGGGTGCTCGACACCTATCCGGTTACGGGCGTCAGTGAGCGGGAGGCCGCGTGATGGCCGGCGATGTCTCCGAGCTGGCACGCCGCCTCGCGCGCGAGGCCGAGGCGGTGTGCCGACTCTATCTCCCCAATGGTAAGCGGGCGGGGCGGTACTGGGTGGTTGGCGACGTCCACAACACCCCGGGCCGCTCGTTGTTCGTGCGGCTGCACGAATCGCCAAAGGGGCCCGCCGGCAAGTGGACCGATGCCGCGACCGGGGAACATGGCGATCTCCTCGACATCATCCGCGAAAGCCTTGCCTTGCGAGACTTCCGCGAAGTCGCCGAGGAGGCGAGGCGCTTTCTGAAGCTGCCTCGTTCTGAGGAGCAATCACTCCCGAGACCCGTTCGTCCGGTCGTGCCGGCCGGATCGCAAGAAGCCGCCCGTCGACTTTTTGCGATGTCCGGCCCGATCGAAGGAACGTTGGTGGAAACGTATTTGCAACGTCGTGGAATAAGCCAAATCCACCATGGTGGTAGCCTGCGCTTCCACCCACGTTGCTACTACCGACCGGACGAGCATTTGCCGACTGAAACCTGGCCGGCGATGATAGGCTCTGTCACGGACCTCGAGGGACGGATCACCGGCGTGCATCGCACCTGGCTAGATCCACACGGCTTTGATCGCGTACGGCTCGGTAAGGCTCCGATTGATACGCCACGACGGGCCATGGGCGACCTGCTCGGCAATGCCGTTCGCTTTGGCGTGGTGGACGACGTGCTCGCTGCCGGCGAGGGTCTGGAGACCATGCTGTCGCTGCGCTACGTGCTGCCGACGTTGCCGATGGCGGCCGCGCTTTCGGCTAATCACCTCGCAGCCATATTGCTGCCGTCTGGCCTGCGTCGGCTCTATATCGCCCGCGATGACGATGCTGCCGGAGATGCCGTACAGGCGATTCTCACCCAGCGCGCGGAAGAGGTCGGCGTTGAAGCGATCCCGCTGTCGCCCCGGCTGGGAGACTTCAACGAAGATCTGCACATATTCGGCCTTGATGCCCTGCGAGCAGCGTTGCGGCTTCAACTTGTCCCGGAGGACGTCATCCGCTTCCTGCATTCGTCGACGGTGGCCGCGGAATAGCTCGGCGTGTTCGATCGGCGTCACTAGGTCGGTCAAAGCGAGGCCGATGCCGGAAGAGCACGCGACCACGGCCTTCTAGAGGGCGATCGGACGACAGGCGGTCCGGGCCGGCAATGGCTGCGACCGGCTATTTTCCGCCGCGCGCCAGCGATGAGAAGGCATATTAATCACGTTATCGGCGCGCTTTGCATCGCGAAGCAAAATAGCCGGCCTCCGCCATCCTCCGCTGCGCTTCGGCCCTCCGCTCTGCTCCGGGTGCTGGCCCGTTCCGCCTGCCGTCTGAGTGATCGCCACGAAGGCCGCGATGGTCGCGGCCGATCCGGCAAAGGATCGCCTCCATGACCGACCACGATGACATCGAACCGCCGCACGACGCATCTCCGACCGAACACGTTCTTACCGAATTGCAGCTCTTTGGTTACCGCCCCTTCGACGACCAGCCCGATCCGCGGCCGCTTCCCGAGGGCAGGATCATTACCGGTGCCGTCGCTGACATCTTCGATGCCCTGGTCGCCACGTTGAGCGACACGCGGCTCGAGCCGGACCTCGACGATCTGCTCTGGTCGACCGTCAACCTGTTCCATCGTGCCGTCGACCGCATCGGGCGCCAACTCGACGACAACGAACAGGCGCAGCAGAAGCGTCAGCGCGAGCAGGACGGCTCCGAAGTTCGATCCGTCGAACTCGAACGCATCACGGCGGAAGGCATCACGCTGATCGAGCGCCGCAACTGCCTGGAGCTCTTCCGCGATCAGGCCATAGAGCGCTTCGAGACTCACACCGGCTCATTCTGGCGCCCGCGATCGGGATCGCTGGTGAACCATCGTACGCTGACCGCAGCGATGATCGACTCCCGCGACTTCATCGCAGCCAAGCGCCGCGCCGAGACCGAGGTCATGCTGCCCGCTGGGCCGAAGATCGCGCTCACCGGAGGGCTCGACTTCAACGACCACCACCTCATCTGGGATCGTCTCGACAAGGTTCATGCCAAGCATCCCGACATGGTCCTGCTCCATGGCGGCTCCCCGAAGGGTGCCGAACTGATCGCATCCAAATGGGCGACGATCCGCAAGGTGCCTCAGATCGCCTTCAAGCCTGATTGGACGAAACATGCCAAGGCAGCACCTTTCAAGCGCAACGATGCCATACTCGAAATCCTGCCGATCGGCGTCATGCACTTCCCGGGCACTGGAATCCAGGACAACTTGGCCGATAAGGCGAAGCGGCTTGGCATCCCGGTCTGGATGTTCGGCGGCGCGTGAGCGCCGTCTTCTCGACTCCAAGCCTTCGAGGCGGAATTGCTCACGCCGCAACTCCGCCTCCTTTCAGTCTCATATCCACAGTTGCGCCGTGGTGGTGGTGGAAGGCGCAACTGGCACTTCTATGCACATGGAGCCACCACAATGCTCGCCCTTGGGATTGTTCTCAACACACTCGGCATCGGCCTATTCTGCTGGGCGATTTTCGCGCTCGCAGTGTATGCCCTGCCGTTTTTCGTCGCGCTGAGTATTGGGATGACGGCGTTTCAGAGCGGTGCCGGCCTCATCGGCGGGCTGCTTCTCGGAACGGCCGGCGGCGCGTTGACGCTCGTCCTCGGCCAGGTCGCCGTCGCTTTTACCCGGTCCTTGGCCTTGCGCATCGCGATCGCGACGGCATTCGCTGTTCCCGCCGCCGCCGCCGGCTATCACATGGTGTTCGCCCTGTCTCAGATCGGGGTGCCTTCGCTGGCTTGGCGTGAGGTCTTCGCTTGCCTGGGCGCGGTTTGCATTGGCGTTACGTCATGGACGCGCTTGATGGTTTTGGCGGAGACCCGCCCGTTGGAGCCGGGCGGGGTGGTGGAGAACCCGTCTTAAGCAGTTCTTACGGCCGCATTGGCCGAGCGATGACCGTTTCCCGCCTTCATCGAACAGGTGCGTAGATCGGTGGGGCGACGGGAGATGATCGAAACCTGAGCGCGGGAGAGGCAGTCCTCCTCGGAACTCCTCAATCAAGCTGCCGGCATTCGGTCCGGCCCACCCAGCCGGGGCAGAGCGATGTTATCTCGATCGGTTCTTGGGAGACGATGCCGCCTTTTGCAGGAGATTGTTTCTCTTTCCCCGCTGAATCGTTCCGGCCTCTTGTTCATCAAAACCGAGATAGCCACGCTTCTCCCGATATTGTGGTTCAGCACGCGGACGCACGTGGCCTCGTTGATGGCTTGATCTGGCCGAAGACCGGCTCCGCCTCGATCGTCTGAGCCGCAACGCCGTTGACGCGACTTTCTTCCCCTGGGCTTCGCCCATTCCTCGCGAGACAAGAAAGTCGCCACAACGACGTCCTCCGCTGCGCTCCGGCCCGAGCGGGTGCGTCGCCGATCGTCCTCGGCCCTAGATCGCCATCGAGGCCGCGGTGGTCGCGGGCTCGAAACACAACAGGTAGAGTAGGCGCGCAGCGCCATACCGCCTCACGGCGGCTGGTTTCTGCACGCCTCTCGCCGAACCGGACGTGCCA
>NZ_JBANBA010000183.1:0-10554 GCF_059803475.1 Bradyrhizobium sp. UFLA05-89
TACACTCTCAAATGAGCCTTCCGCGACGACTAACCCATTGATCCGACTCACGCCGATTCTTGTGAAATCACCAAAACCGACCTCCAACTGCGCAAGTTGGGCTAGTTTCGCCTCTGTGAGAGCGAATGCTCGAGGAAGAAACGCAGCATTTCTCTCGTCGCATCCGGTCCGTCCGGATCGGTGTAGGAGCCGGCGGGGCTACCTCCCGACCATGCGTGTCCGGCTCCGTGGATTTCCCAGTGCTCGAGGATTCTCCGGCCGCCGAGGTCAGTATGGACTGTGCGGGTATAGGCATGCCCTCCCGGTACCCGTCCGCGATGCGCCTTCACCGTCGTGTTCGTCCCGCCGATTGACTGCCGGACAATGCGACCCCCGTTTTTCGAATGCACAGTGGTGTCGCAATCGCCGTGGAAGACGATCGTCGGAATGGGCGGGCCGTCGCTCGGCATTGCCTCGGACCCGCCGCCTTGCTTCATGGCGATCAGCGCGGAAGGAAGGTCGGTGGCGGCCCTGCAAGCTAGTCCGGAATGTATGCCGATCGCTGCGTACAGATCGCCGTACGTCGATCCCATGATGGCCGCGGCCGCGGCCCCGGCCGACAGTCCGGCGACGTAAACGCGATTTGGATCGACGGAATGGTCACGCATGATCTGGCGGGTGATCCCGGCGATCAGCGAGGGTTCGCCTCCGCCGCGTTGCTGGTCGCCCGGACGAAACCAATTCCAGCATTTCGCCTGGTTCGCTTCGGCCCGCTGCGCGGGATAGGCCACGAAGCAAGTCTGTTCTTCGGCGATGAAGTTCATCCGGGTGCCGGCGGCGAAATCCTCCGGCGACTGCGTGCAGCCGTGGAGCATGATCACCAGCGGAATGGCCTGTCCATGATAGCCGCTGGGGATGAAGAGCCGGTAGGCGCGGCTTCCCGCGGCGTTGCGGTAGCTGCCTTCGACGAACATGGCGCCATCCGGCACGGTGTCCGCCATAGACGGCGGGGCGCGCCTCAGCGATCCTCTCAGTCCGAGCCCGGGGAGGTTCTTGGCTAGATCCACCGCCGTCAGTCGCGGACTCCTCGTCTCTGCGGCAAGTGCCTTGGCGTCGATTGTCGGCGGCTCTCCTAGTGTAGAGGCGAAGCGGTGGGCGCTGGGGGCGGTGACGTCTGGTGCATTCTCACCCCGAAGCATGCGTTGGAGCAGCGCGGTGGCCTCGACGAGCTGGCCCGAGCGCGTGAGGCGTGTGGCTTCGCGAACCATGTCCAGTTTCAGCATGGCCTTACCCCGTCCTGTCAGCGAGAGCGGATTTGACCGCCGGACTGGCATGCAGGGCGCCCAGCACGGAGACCGATGCAATCGTGGCGCGAGCAAGCTCGGGCGTGACGTCTTGGGCGATGGTGGCGAGGCCCAGAACATTGATGTGCACCATCTCGCCGGCACGCCGCGCCGCCTCGAGATCCTCGCGGCCGTAGTTTCGCAGCCCGAGGTCGAGGCTCTTTCGGGCCGTGGACTGCTTGACCACGTCGGCATGACGTTCGAGCTGGTTGCGGATTGCGGTCCGGATGAAATCGGTGCGGTTCGAGTAGAATCCTTCCTGCACCATCAAGTCGACCTGACCGAGATCGACAAAACCGAGATTGATCGTGATTTTTTCGCTGTCGGAGGGTTTTGGTCGGATTTCGTGGACGTTGCTGCTGGTCATTGTTTTCCCATCCATATACCATCTGGATAGATGGTATATGGATGGTAATGCTCTGTTTCAAGTGGGCATGCCCTTTTTCCGAACAGATCGGGGCGCTTCGGCCGGTCAGAGCCGCCCGTCACAGCGATGACGCTCGAGGGCAGCAATGTCATGAAGGCAGTGTGTTTGCGCTTTCGTCTTCGGATCTTCCGGAACGCCCGTCTCCTGAGCCGGGTGGCCGACCAGGGCTGAGGCACACCGCCATTGTCGGAGCCGGGGTGCTGGTCTGAGCGCGCATGAACGCGCGCAAGGCGGGCCAGAGGGAGGCGATCTTCAAGTCCATGAGAGGCAGAGTGAGTGGCAATTATTTTCATCACGGGGAGCATGGACTGGCTCGGGCGCGCGGCGGCGGACTCGCTTCTTAATGACGGCGATCATCGTGCCAGCGGACATAGCCATATGAGGCACGATCGCCCGAAGGTCTTTGCCGAAGATCTTGTAAAAATATTCCACGATGCTCTTGGACGAACGCCTTTTTCCTAGGTGTTCCGTTTGGAGATACACGCAGTCGGAACTCGCTCACGACCTCAGTCGTTAGAACGTGGCTATGAACGATATCGCGACCATTGCGCTATTCTCTCTGTCTCTGGCGGCGCTCGCAGCCGCTATGGCCGCGGTGGCGCGTCACGCCGTTTCCGTTACCCGGGCCTATGATGAATGGTTAAATTCGCCAAGTCTTAAACCGCCCATCTAAAAGAAGGCCGCCTCATTTGGCGGCCTCTCTGTTTCTCACGGCGCGGGCCTGCTTCTGTTCGCTAAGCTTCCCTGTACGCAACTGCGAAGTTTTCGCAGATTGAGGCAAATGCTTGTTTTGCTTCGACCGTCTCAAAGCAAAACTGCGTCCCAGCGTCACCACGCTCGACCCACCATTCGATTTTATTTCCTCGCGAAATGCGCGATGCCTCTCCGCGCAGCTGATCGAGTTGGCTTCCGACAGCTCGTACAATCAAACAGTTCTTCTTGGCCATGGAAAAGTCCTCGGGAAATATCGCAAAACCAACAGTGGATCATTACCCTCGGTTCCTAGGCAAGCCTAATTCTTCAACCGGTCGGCTTCGAATACGAGGGCAAGCTGAAAGACCGGACCGACTTCGGTGCGGACCTCGATAGCGATGTCGCGTCGATCGCCCATACCAGGCGCATCCCTCGCCATAGCAGCCAAGGTGTGTGCGGCCTCTATCTCAGCGACCCTTTCGTTCGCCAATTCTAGACCTTCTTCGTCCGGGTAAAGCTCGGCTCCGTCCCGGATGTCGAAAAAGTAGCGGATCACTGCAAAGTCTCCAGCCGCCGCGGTCCAACTCTGGCGACCCTTCACTGTTCCTAGATCGAAAGAAGGCGCCGGCTTCCCTGCTTTAGAGCCTCATGCTCGCGCCCAAGGAACGATCGAAAAAACGCACAGTTAGGCGACGACCCGGTTCCCCTGGATAATGGGAACGATTGCCCGTGCTCGACCCTGATCATGTTTTAGTTGTTTGTCCGAATTGTCGGGCTTGGCCGATGGCTGCGAACTTCATCGGATCCAGGCGGACTGGCCATCATGAAATTAATTTCCAGTGCCCGCGGTGCGGCTACGGAGAAGCATGGACGATTGGCGGCAAAGGCGCAGAACGACCGCGAAGCGCGTGCGTTCAGCCTAAAAGGACCGCTGGCCAATATCCGGGTGCGACGCCGGGACCGGCGGCTCCTAGGTCCGACGTCTTTCAGCAACCGCACATACGCCCCGCTCTCGGGCAGCTCGAGCCAGCCGCGCTCGACGGCCGTCTTGATCCCGGCACCGAACTCAGGACCGCTGCCGTTATGTCGGAGGTTTCAGCTCCGGCGAACTTAACCACCATATCAATGTCAGCGGTAACGTCAGCTTGCCGAGCCTTCCTCAAGAGGTCGTCGCGCTCGGCTCCGGGTGGCATTTGTTCTGCTTGTCAGGCGACGTTCGGATTTGCTTTCTCGCGCGCTAGTTCGGCTGCTCTCGTCAGCCGTTCGATTAGCGGTTTTTCCTGCTTGAACCGGCGTCGTTTCATGATGGTCCATCCTCTCCGGAATAGACATCTCGGGGCAAGGTTTCGACCAGTGACCGGAGCGAGCGCAACAACTCCAGCAATGATCAAGAAAAGGAGAGATGTGAGGGATATCACACAGCGGCGTTCGGTCTTGCACTAATGAGAGCTTCGACTCTCTCAAAACCCACGGACGTTCGGATGAAGCTCTTGATGATCTCTGGCCTGACTGCCCTCGCGCTTGTCGCGGCGGCGACGAATATGCTGCGATCGCATCCATCATCGGTGAATAGACCGTCTGTAGCGGGGATGCCCACTGTGCAAGAGATGCACAAGATGGCGCAACAGGGTAAGTTGCCGCTTGAGGATTTCGAGGATCGATCTCTGGTGTTCCCGAGGGGAGCGCAGCAGCAGAGAGAATAGAATACCGCTGTCGCAGCTCGATAGGCGGATTGTCCGCTCGCGCGAGCCGCGGTGCCGCAAACTCTATTTCAAGGGCTCATGAAGATCGGGTTGATCTCGGTTGGAGCGGCGAGCATTCCGAAGGATTGAAGCTGCCCACGGTGGAGGTCAATTTCGAGGACAGTCAATAGTAGTGCTAGCACGACGACGATGTAAATGAGCGGCGGCGACGCTTCTCGGGTGGCAGGATCGCGATTTCGCGATGGCAAGACGCGAAAGTGCCACAACCGCGAGATCAGCTGCAGATACGCTTTCGGATGGATTTGCATGTTCGGCCTCGGTCTTTGAGGCGCCTTTCCCAAGTCTGCGATCACATCGGTCGCCTTTCAAGGCGCCGCTTGTCGCACCCTGGAAGCGGATAGAGCTCCCTTTATTGAGCTCAATCGAACGGGGGATGTTTTGCCGGAAGCCCGACGGCCCTTGGATTTGACCTTGCGTCTCGCCGCCGCGCTTCTGACAGCACAACTGTTCTCGGCGCTACAGCCCGCGCAAGCGCAACTAGCGGGACACGGCGGGCCTGTCCGTGCGATCGCTGTTTCGGTCGATGGCCAGACGGTTCTGTCAGGTAGCTTCGACACCGCAGCTATCCAATGGTCGCTAGCAACAGAGTCCGCCGAGCAAGTCCTTCGCTTCCATTCGGATGCGGTGAACGCGGTTGCCTTCCTTGGAGAAGGAAGAGTGGCAACGGCAGGTGCGGATAGCCAGATTGCTATTTGGACGCCAGGCCGGCCGCAGCCCGACCGGGTTTTCGAAGGTCATACGGGACCCATTGTCGGGCTCGCCGTTTCGCCCGATGCATCGAAGCTCGCATCAGCCTCGTGGGACCATACCGTGCGGCTTTGGTCGCTGTCGGATGGCACGTTGCGCGTGCTGGAGGGGCATTCGCAAAACGTCAACGGCGTTACCTTTACGCCAGACGGACAATCGCTCGTGAGTGTCGGCTACGATCTTACGGCGCGGGTCTGGCATTTGGCGGATGGGACGTCCGAGATTGTGACCTTGCCGGCGCCATTGAACGCAGTTGCGGTCGCACCGGATGGCGAAATCG
The DNA here is from genome assembly GCF_059803475.1 of Bradyrhizobium sp. UFLA05-89. Taxonomy (NCBI): domain Bacteria; kingdom Pseudomonadati; phylum Pseudomonadota; class Alphaproteobacteria; order Hyphomicrobiales; family Nitrobacteraceae; genus Bradyrhizobium; species Bradyrhizobium sp. UFLA05-89. The sequence continues at coordinate 5,233 of NZ_JBANBA010000183.1, forward strand.
TCACGGGCGCAGCAGACGGCAGGCTGCGCATGATGACCTCAGATGGCAAGGAAAGCGGTGACGTTGCTGCAGGCACCACGCCGATCGTGGCGCTGGCGATCTCGCATGACGGTGCCTTGATTGCCGCAGCCGGCGTTGGCGACACCGTGGCGATCGTCGATCGCAAGGCGCGCAGCGTGCTGCGCACGCTCGCTGGGCCCGGCATGCCGGTCTGGTCGGTTGCGTTCCTGCCCGATGGCGCGACGCTTCTGACCGGCGGCGCCGACGGTAGGATCAGGCGATGGAATGTACTGACCGGCGATGCCATCGGCTCCAACCTCTTGGGCACGCCAGCCGACCCGCTCGCCGCCTATGCCGGCGATCACGGCGCCGAAATCTTCCGGGCCTGCGTCGCTTGCCACACGCTGTCGGAGACGGAGGTGCAGCGCGCCGGCCCGACGCTTGCCGGACTCTACGGCCGGAAGATCGCATCGCTGCCGGGCTACCGCTTCTCCGACGCGCTCAAGAGGATGGACATCGTCTGGACACCAGAGACGGTGTCAAAACTGTTCGAGATCGGGCCGAACGCCTATACGCCGGGCACGAAGATGCCAGAACAGCACATCAGCTCGGCCGCAGACCGCCGCGCACTCACGGACTTTCTGGCGCGTGCGACGTCGAAGTAGGGCGCTAATATTCCGGCCATTGCTCCACAGGAATATTCGCTAGCTCCGGGCGCTCCCTAGGCATGCGATCGACGTCGACGCTTGGATCTTCCTTCAGCGCTGCCACCACTGATTCACGTATTTCCGCCGCGACAGCCAGTTGACCTTCCTGCCCTTGGCCTCGGCCTTGCAAGCGACGATCGCCTGCTTGAGCGCAACCTTCTCCGCCTTGGTGGGGCGGGAGCCTCGGCCGCGCCAGCGGCAAGGATTGTGGCGATAAAGCACGTCCACAAAACCACCATGTAACGAGACATGCGGCTAATCCTTGTTCTCGCGTTGGCGCAGGTAATCATCAGTCGTCCGCGGCGGCGCGCGTTGCGGCACGTCCTGGAACGGATCGAACTGCTGTTCACTCATAACGATGACGCGACAGTCGGCGCACATCCGCAAGGTTTCCAGCCTCTTGTCACCAGCGGGATACATCCAGTGCCGACCCTCAAGCTTTGCCGCAATCCGATCGATCGTGCTCTTCACGCCGAACGGGGTGCCGCAGCGGATGCACAGCGCGGGCTCTTCCTCCTTGATCACGACGGCAGCCGCGCGCGCCGCGCGGAAATCGATCTGCGGCTTGAGCGTGATCACCTTTTCGGGGCAGGTGCTCTGGCACAGACCGCACTGCACGCAGGCATCTTCGACGAATTTGAGCACGGGACGCTCGGGATCGTCGCGAAGCGCACCGGTTGGGCAGGCCGAGACGCAGGACAGGCATAGCGTGCAACCATCCGTATTGACGCTGATCGCGCCGATCGGCGCGCCTTGCGGCAGGGCGATCATGTCGACCGGCCTCGGCGCCAGGCGGTGCAATTCGCTCAACGCAAAGCGAAGCAAATCGCGCCGTTTGCCGACCGTTTTGAAGGTTGCGGGCGTCGCGACCGCCGGAAGCATGTCGATCGCGCTCAATTGCGCACCCAGCACGTCGGGATCGTCGGTTTCAATGGTGGCCGCGCGCTGCCCGTCAAATCCGAGCCCGGCCAGAATGGCCTCGGCCATGGCAATCGTCTGCGACAGCCCCGTCACCTCGTGCCGCGGTTTTGCGCGCAGCAGAAGGCGCACGGCGGACGCGCCATAGGCGAATGCGCCGATGACCGCTTCCAGCCCGACCTGCGTCACCTCGTTCAAGGCGAGGGGAAGCACGTTGGCCGGCAGCCCGTCGCCGTGACGGGCGAGCGCGTCGATCAGCGGCGTGCCGTGAGGGCTGTCATGCAGCATCAGCACGGGATGCCTGCCGCCAGCCTCGTGATAGGCGAGCAGCATGGCACGCATGATCTGCAACTGGGTGTCGGCGGGCGGCAGCGCGTAGGAGGCAGCCCCCGTCGGACAGGCGGCAGCGCATTGCCCGCAGCCTGCGCAGACTTCCGCGTTGACAGCGACATGATTGCCGGCGGGCGTGATCGCACCGCTCGGGCACAGATCGAGGCAGCGATGGCATCCGGTCAGATTCGAGCGCGAGTGGGCGCAGAGGCCGGGCGTGAAGTCGACATATCTCGGCTTGTCAAAGCCGCCGACGAGATCGCGCGCGGCGAGCACCGCGCGCAGCACGGCAGCGGGATCTTTGGGATCTGCTCGCAGGTAGCCGTCGCGCAGATCGTGCGCGGGAAACAGCGGCATCTCGCCGGAGAGGTCGAGCACGAGATTGCAGCGCGAGGTCGCCCCGTTGCGCGTGGCTCCGAACACGAAGCGATCGCGCGAAGACGGTCTGGGCTGCGCGTAGTCGTCGATCGTGAGCTCGAAGGCGCCGAAATGTCCCTTGGCGTTGCGGATTGTACCCTTCACGATCGGGAAGTCCGTCGCCGCAGGCGGGGCGACGTCTGTTGGCCGCTTGAGCATGACGGTGACATCGAGATGGTCCGCGAGCAGCCGTCCGGCCTCGATTGCGTCCTCGTCGCGTCCATAGATAAGGATGATGCCGTCGCTCAACAGCGTGACGAACGGATAGTCCGGTCTCGGAATCGCAGCCGCCGCAAGCAGCGCGGCCATCTTCGCAGCTGCGTTCGCACCGTCGCGCGACCAGCCCGCCGTCTCGCGGATGTTGACGAAAGTGATCCCGTCTGGGCGTTCGCCGGCCTCATCGGTGAACTGCGCCGCCCGCTGCGTGCAGGCAACCGTCAGCGAACCCTCTGCCGTTGCGGCGTTGCGGAAATGATCGAGCTCCGCGCCGCAGAGATGTCGAAAGCTCCTGATCTCACAGTTGGGGCATCCACGCCGGATCGCGGCCGTGTCGAGGCGCATCGTGTCTTCGCACGAGCAGATCAGAACGGTCTTCGCTGGCTGATCCAGGTGAATTCCTCCGTCAGTGCGGCGCGGGACCGGACTCGCGCCGATCCCTTGCTTCGTATAGATTTTCACTATCGGGAAGAAAAGGAAAGTGGAGGACGGCCTTGCCGTCGACCCCTACCACCCATGTTTCCCTGGCGGAACCGATCCATCTACCGCCGCCATTCGCGCTCGTCCGGTTGCGCGAGAGCGGAGACGCCTTTGCTCACGCTTGCCGCATTGCACCCGAGGGCGGTGCCGGCACGCTGGTCTATGTCGGACGGTTCGATCTCGCTGAATTCGCCGTAGTGCTCGAGCCGGGCGAGCCCCTGAGCACCGCGCGGCGCGCCTTCTACGCCTGCATGGTTGCGCTCACCGACGCGCTCCGCGTCTATGCGCCGCCGAACAAGACGGTGGCAATCGACTGGCCCGACGCGATCCGCATCGACGGCGGACTGGTCGGTGGTGGGCGGTTGGGATGGCCGTCGTCTGCGCGCGAGGACGAGCCTCCGGCCTGGCTCGTGTTTGGCGCCATGATCCGGACAGTCGCCATGAGCGACCCGGGGCCTGGTGTTTATCCGCTGGCGTCTGCGCTGGACGAGGAGGGGTTTGGCGAGACGGGCGCCGTGCAGGTGACCGAGAGCTTTGCCCGGCACCTCATGCGGGCGATCGATAGTTGGCAAGTCGATGGCTTTGACGGCGTCGCGCGTGATTATCTCAACCGCGTAGCCCGCGAGCGGCAAATGGTTCAGCGGCTCGACTATTGCGGTGATCTTCTCACGCGCCGCGTCGGCACAGCTGGGACCGAGCGGAGTGAGCTCGTCGCCCACCTCGGCACGCCGTCCTGGCTCGATCCGAAACTCGGAGGGCTGCGCCTGTGAAACTCTTGCGCACCATCGCGCTCGATCCCTCCGACACCTTCGTGTTCGACGTTGCGGCCGAATCAGGCGAATGGGCGGTTTCCGGCGCCTTCCGCTTCTGCGATCAGAACCCGGCGAATCTGAGCGGCAAGGAGCGCGCCGCCTTCCGCAGCGGCTTCCTCGGCTTACAATCCTGGGGCTGGTCGACGCTGGCGCAGATCGTCCCGGCGACGCAGGACGATTGCCGGGCCTTAGTCGAATTGCTTGCCGGGCAACTCGTCGAACGCTTCGGGGCGCCGGACATTGCAACTGCGAGAACTGCGGCGGAGGAGGAAGTCGCCTTTGTTCAATCGCTCTGTATCCATCCGGTAAGTTCGCTGATTGCGGTCCACCGCTCGGTGAGCGATGGCGAGGTCCGCGAGGCCTTCCGCAGGCTGCAACTGCGCAAAGGGCAGAGGCATGGCAAGGCATTTTCATTCATGGAGGTGGGGGACGATGTCGAGCCAGATCATGATCTCCATCTTGCCGATCTCGGCCAGGAGCCGCAACGCCGATGAAGGATTTCTGGATCGCGTCTGGCCACCATCTGCTCGATCGCGACGAGAGCGGCCGGCTCTGCGTCACGGATGAATTCCTGAAGGCCTATTTTGCCCGTCCCGAGCTGCTGCCGCCGGACGACGCATGCCGGGTCGAAAGAAGGCTGCACTGCGAGCTGCTCGCTGGTCCGCGCCAGCCGGTGAGCGATGACGAGATCGCTGCGATCGCCGATCAGGACGCACGCGAAAACTGGCGGTTCGTGCTCGCCTTTCGCGATCTCCTGCTGCGGCATCCGACGCTCGAGGCTGCCTACCTTGCAGCCATCCGATCGCGGACGAGCGATCTGCCGCCGCTGTTCGTCAATCAGCTCGTGCACGTGATCCTGCGCAATGCGCTGGACGGCCGCGATGATCCGTTCGTAGCGCGTGCCGCGGAACTGTTCTTCCGCCAGCAGCGCGTCTTGCCGCATGAGCAGGCCTTGCTGCTCGGCGACGAAGAGGTGGTCGGTGGGCAGAGTCCGACGCCGGTGCTCTCGTTGATGTCGATGCTGGGAGCTGTAACCGACGCCCAGCTCGACGTGCTGAGCGGAGAGAATGCCGACGCGTATTGGCAGCGCAGCGATCATTTTGACATGGCCTTCGACTTCACCTCGGGTGGCCGGGGCCCGCATGCGCTGGCGCATGCGATGGCGCGCTGGATTTCCCATCTGCTGGCGGTCGACGTCGCCATCGAGCCGCTGCCCGCGTTGCAGGATGCGCAGCTCAGCTGGTATGTCGGGCTCGATACGGACGCCACGAGTTTCGGCGACCGTCTCTGGCATGGCGAGCGGCTCGATGAACGCAGCGCCGGCCGCGTGCTCGCGTTGTTTCGCCTGACGTTTGCGGACAGCGGCGCGGCCACAGAGGATATGCAGGGCGAGCCGGTCTATCTCATCCTGGCGATGACGCCGGACCAGAAGCTCCGGTTGC
>NZ_JBANBA010000184.1:0-10560 GCF_059803475.1 Bradyrhizobium sp. UFLA05-89
TCGAGGTTTTCGCAGATTGAAGCGAACGCTTGTTTGGCTTCAGCAGTTTCAAAGCAAAACCGCGTCCCAAGGTTGCCCCGCTCAACCCACCAGTCGATTTTATCTCGTCGTGAAATGCGCGATGCCTCACCGCGCAGCTGATCGAGTTGGCTTCCGACGGCGCGGACGATCAAGCAGTTCTTGGTGGCCATGGAAAATTTCTCAGGAAATATAGCCAAAAGAAACCACGGAAAGTTACTGCCGTTCCTAGGTGAGGCCTAATTCTTCAATCGGCTGGCCTCGAAAATGAGGGCAATTTGAAAAACCGGACCAACTTCCGAGCGGACCTCGATAGCCATGTCCTGCTGATCGCGCAAACCAGGCGCATCCTTCAACATGGCAGCCAACGTATTCGTGGCCTCCAGCTCAGCGGCCCTTTCATTCGTCAGTTCTAGACCTTCTTCGTCCGGGTAAAGCTCGGCTCCGTCCCTGATGTCGAAAAAGTAGCGGATCACAGCAACGTCTCCAGCGCGGTCCAACGCTGGCAACCATTCACTGTTCCTAGACCACCAAGAGGCGCTGGTTTCCCCGCTTCAAGGCCTCACGCCCTACTGCTGGATGGCTGCGGGGCCGGCACTTTCTGCTGAAGCTGGGGCGCCGCAACGCGGTTCTTGAAGTAATCGAGCACGAACAGGCGTATCGCGGACGATAGGTTGCCTTGCTCGCGATTGCTGTCGATCTCGCCGACCAGCTCCGACAGCGTCATGTTGCGCAGGCCGGATATCTCCTTCATCCCATCCCAGAAAGCCTCTTCCAGGCTGACGCTAGTCTTGTGCCCGGCGACGACAATGGACCGTTTTACGACGGGGGATCTCATGTGTATTCCTCGCTCGATCCGGCGTAGGAACGCCGCCCTTCTTATATTACCACGAATTTCTAGTGGGTCTCGTGCCCTTTGACCTATGTCAACGGTCGTCGCTGGCTTGGGGCACGATAGGGCATGAACCAGACCAAGGAGCCGCGCCGGATTCAGGAACCGCCGAAGCCCAGGCCTTCGCGCCTGGAGGAGGCTCGCCGCCTCATTGAGGTGTATGCAGAGGATCTGCGGGAGATCATTAGAAAGCTGCGCCGGAAGCTGAACTAATACCCGGCCTTAACTCCCGGCTCGGCCGAGGAGCCAATCACCTCGTACTCGAACGCGACGCCCTCCGGGTCATTCTCGTCGAGCCAAGCGTGCGCGATCTCTTCCGTAGCGAACACCTTGAGATCCGGGCCCTGATCGTAAATCCAAACTGTCACATCTCGCGCCCTCTCGTGGGAAATCAGTCCGACGCTTCACGCCCCGTACCGACAATTTCGTGCAAACCGGATGAAATGCGTCCGGGTGATAGATCTGGTTGTTTCGCTCGACTAGGTAGCCGTAGAGCCGGGCCTGCCGCAGAGTCTTTAGTACCCCATGCGAAAGAACCAATATAACAATCATTCAAGCATCGGCTTTAGAGAGTGTTCCTAATGGCAAAGACGGTACTGCACGCAGTCACAGATCCCTGTCCATTGCAGGATGGCTGCGGTTCTTGATCTTAATCCAGAACTTCTGCCGGCCGCCGCGGTAAGGCCGATCGCGATGTTTGGAGACTAGGCCCTCAAGACCTATGCGGCACGCAGCCCGGAATAGGTCAGGTCCGATCTCGCCTCGCTCGAAGGGCGCAACCGTGATGCCGTCCAGGCGTCGCGCTAGCAATTGCTCCAGGTTGGTCTTGCGCAGGTGCAGCGGAAGGTCGCGCAGGTCGTCACCACCCATCGCCAGCACGTCGAAAGCGTAGAGCTGCGCTTCGTGATCGTGTCTGCGGGAGTGAAGCGCGTTGAAATCGGAGATCCCATCGACGCCAAGGATCACTCTCCGTCGATGACGAAGTGCTTCTGGCGGTTCTTCAGCGCCGCCTCGGCGATCCACGGATAGCGCTTGGTCCAGTCGCTGCCGTTGCGGGACAGCAGGCGCACGCGCGTATCCTCCCGAATAACCAGCATCCGGTAGCCGTCGTGCTTTACTTCGTGGATCCAGTCCGGCCCGTCGGGGACCTGCTTGCCGGCAGTCGCCAGGCAGAGCTCGTACGTCATACGCATGTGCTGAAAATAGGCATTTGCCGATAATTTTACGAATCTTGGAACGCGCTTGGGCTTTTGCCGTTCTGCCTCTGCTCCGATGAGGTCCCCCCAGGTCGGAGCGCATCTGGAAACAGCAGCATGGCGGCCTCAGTATATACCGAGCTGGGGCCGCTCTTATTTTGAGAACCTAATGTTCAAAAGCGAACAGAACCGATCGCCGAATTTTCTTAGCCTCGAAATCTTGGCGAATCCCAAATACCGCCAAGGACCTCCAGCGGCCCCGGCCTCCATACCTCCAGAATCCCACCGGCCGGGGCCTCTTTGCGGCCACGCTAAGTTCGACTGTCCTAAGTTATTGTCGGAACGATTACACGGCCTTAGCATCCACGAACAGAAGAGCATTCTCAAATGCCCTAAGTTCAAGGAGCCGCTGAGGGCCGCGCTAAAGCTGCCCAATAAGGACGGCCATGAAGTCCGTCTCTACAAATGCTCATGCGGTGAGCTGGTCTGGGACGACTGAAGGCCGATGCTCCCATGAGCAGATCGCTAAATCAGGGGCGATGCTGTTTGACGTCCCTACGGGCTGGGCCATCCCGAACCGCCGAAAGCTTACGACCACTCGGCAATAGGGCAAGTGCCATGCTGGCCGATCACGCGCGCGCCAGAAGTGTTACTAAGGAACATTAGCGTTTTACCTCAGTCCTGCTTACTGTTCGGCCAGGATCTGGGCGTTCAGGCGATGAAGATACTCAGACAGGCAATCAAGCAGGTTAGCTCTCCGATTTGCACCAAGTGCGATATCGAAATGGCGTGGTCACATTCGAGCCTTATTAAGGCCGAGCAAGCCGTGTCGCATACCTTCACGTGCCCCCGCTGTAACGCTACCGACGAAACAAGGACGCCCGTGAAGACAAGCAAGAATTAGGGCGCCTCAGTTGGTGGCCGCTCGCGTAATCAGCCGCACATAGGTCCGCTCTCGTGCAGCTCGAGCCAGCCGCGCTCGACTGCGTGCTTGATCCCGGCGCCGAACTCGGAGCCGCTCGCCTTCAGCGAGTAGAGGAACGGCGCGTTGATCTTCTCGATGTGGATGCGGCCGTCATGGACGGCTTCGATGCCGGTGGCGAGATCGACGAGCTTGCGCGCCGCGGCTTCGGGATTGGCAAAGGGACGTTCGACGGTGAGCTTCATGAACTAGCCGTAGCGCGATTCGGGCCCGGCACAGGATCTGGCTTGAGGTATTTCGACGCTTTTGGCAGAATCCCTTATTCTCAACTGGGAATACGGCCATGCCCGAATTAGGAACCCGGGAAATGGACGGTGAGCGCATCGCCATCTCGCTCCACGTCATTCGCGCCTCCCTGAAACTGCTTCAGGAAACGAGACCCTTCGCGCGACCGCCGTATGGCTCTCCTGGCAAGAAAATCACACCTGAGAAGCCCGAAGGCGTTTCGCTCGCATCAGCGCCGTTACACACGTCCGGGTCACTTAGGCTCTCATCCGGTCGGCTCTGATCCGCCACTTGGCTGCATATCCTTATCGGTCAAGCAGCTGCCAGCCGTTCTAGGTCGCTCTATTCCCCTTCGTCGTTCGTGACCTTGCCACAGGGTAAGCACCTGTACACGCGAATGAATGGCCTGTTGTTGATCGCCGGCAGTACGCCCAACAGCGTCATTTCCCGTCCGCCTGCCTCGCAGACCGGAACTTTGGAACCCCCGTTGGAACTCTTTGGCATTCCTCGGAGTTCCATCCTGGATCTTATCCGGGAAATTACGGGAACAGCTGCGGACGTCACGAGGTATACTGACGTTGCAACCTACCGAGTCGGGTCGGAGAATGGCGAAGTCGTCAAAGCTTGTCGCGGCAAAAAAGGGGCTGGTGCTCCTCGTGAGACGTCGGAGCGATGGGCGCTGGATGTTTCCAGGCGGGCGCAAGCGCGTAGGTGAGAACGAGAGGAAGTGCCTTCGCCGAGAGATCAGCGAAGAGCTGCCTAACCTCAAGCTTGGGTCTGTGAAGCTCTGGAAGGAAGTGAACGCGAAGAACCGCCGATCTGGCCGAAAGATGAGCGACGCGATCTTCGTGGCTAAGTCGGTTTCCGGTCGCCTAAAGATCGGGGACAAGAAAGAGATCGACAAGGCTGCCTGGCGCAAGCCCCGTGGTCTCCGGCTGACTCCCACTTCGCGCTATATCCGTGACAAGCTATTTCCATTCTGACTGAGCCGAAGGATGGCCATCATCGGTATCCCATGGCTGGGATCACAGGTTTATTCCAGTTGGTCGTTTGTGAAGAACGTTTCTGAGCACCGTTTTTACGCAAGGTGTGGTTGCGATAGGCGGCGACAGAGTATCCATAACAGGCCGCGTAAAAGTTCCGCGAGCCAGCGTCGGAGCAGGCTGAAGTTGTAGCCGGCGGCGGCGAGCACGGCGTTGATGCGGTCGCCGTCGCGGCCCTTGAGATGGTTACGGCGCATCCGGTGGTCGTCCTTGAGATGGCCGATCACAGGCTCGACGGCGGCGCGACGCCGCATCTCGCGACGGATCGCTTTGGTGACACGACGAACCTGGTAGCCCTTGTCGCCGTGGATGCGGCGCGCTGCAACACCTGTGAGCTTTTCGAGGTCGGCGCGTCGACAAGCTCGAGGCGGTAGCCGATCGTGGCTACTACACAGGCGAGGAGATCAAAGCCTGCGCCGATGCCGATATCGCTGTGATACTGCCGAAGCCGAATACGACGGGCATGGAGGCGAAGGGCAAGTTCGGCAAGCACGACTTCGCATACCTGGCCAAGCAAGATGTGTATCGCTGCCCGGCTGGCCAGTTGCTGGCATATTGGCTCACAACAGTGGATGGCGAACGCACCATTCGGCGCTACGCCACGAAAGCTTGTGGAAGCTGCCCACTGAAGGCGCGCTGCACCACGGCCAAGAACCGCGTCATCTCCCGTTGGGATCATGAGCACGTCATGGAGGATGCCCAGAGGCGGCTTGACGCCGATCCTCAGGCGATGCGTCGCCGTCGAGAGACGGTCGAGCATCCGTTCGGCACACTGAAGATGCGCATGGGCGCGACGCACTTCCTGATGAGGCGTCTGCCGAAGGTCGCCACCGAGATGGCGCTGCACGTGCTCGCCTACAATCTCACGCGCGTGATGAACCTCATCGGTATCAAGCCGCTCATCGCAGCGATGCAAATGTGATGTTGCACCATCTTGCGCGTGTCCCTCCGCTTCGGGATCCTTCAGAACCACCGCAAAACGCTTGAGGCACGGATTCTGCGATCGACGTCAGAAAATATGCCAACTTGCCAGCAACTCACCCGACCGGCTCAGGCTGCTTTAAGGTGTTTTCACGCAACCAAGACCCGGAACGGACCTCGCATAATGTTGGTCGATGTCCTATAGTCGGTGACGCCAAGGACACAATAGTTGGCCCATATAGGGGGCCCAAATGGCTGATTTCTTGCTGCCTGAGACGCGTTACGCTCTCCGCGGCGACGTCAGTATCGCTTATCAGACGATGGGCGCGGGCCCCGTGGATATCATCGTGGTTCCCGGCCTCGCTTCGCATGTTGAGTTCATGCATGAGATGCCAGGTTATACTGCATTTCATCGTCGTCTTTCGACATTCGCTCGTGTCGTCACTTTCGACAAAAGAGGTCAGGGGCTATCGGATCGAATATCCGACGCGCCTTCGCTTGAGCAGCGCATCGACGACGTCCGCGCCATCATGGATACCATCGGCTCTAAACAAGCAACTCTCTTTGGACATTCCGAGGGGTGCCCGATGAGCGTGTTGTTCGCGGCAACCTACCCGGAACGGGTATCCCGCCTGATCCTCTTTGGGGGGTACGCGGTGGCAGCAATGTTGTCGAATGATATGGAGCGAAGAATTGCGGAGCGCCTGAAGTTTTGGGGCACCGGCGAAATGTTGAAAGCACTCTCACCGAGCCAAGCAACGAATCAGAGCGCTATAGATCAGTTTGGCAAATACCAGCGGTTGGCAGCCAGCCCCGGAGCGATCAAGGCAATCTCGCTCTTGAACGCCCAAATCAATGTCAGGGCGATACTTCCGAACGTACAGGCTCCGACACTTGTGCTTCATCGCAAAGGCGATGTTTTAACCCCCATCGAGCATGGTCGCAACTTGGCGGCGCAAATACCGAATGCCAAATTCATTGAATACTCCGGTCAGGATCATTTCTACTTTTCTGGCGACTTGGGGACGTTGCTCGAAGACATCGAGGAGTTTGTGACAGGACATCGCGAGAGTTCATCGACTGATCTTGATCGCGTTCTGGCGACTATCTTGTTCACTGATATTGTCGATTCGACGCGCAGCGCTGCTGCGATAGGCGATCGGGCATGGCGGAGATTGCTGGACAGTCACGATCAATTGGCAGTTCAAACCATCGAAAAATATCGCGGAACTTTCGTTAAGACGACGGGCGATGGAATTGTGGCAACGTTTGATGGACCGGGCCGCGCGGTTCGCTGCGCTTTGTCATTGGAATCGGCCTCGAAGCAAATGGGCTTGCCGTTACGTGCGGGTCTCCATACTGGCGAAATCGAAATTAGAGGTCGGGATATTGGAGGAATAGCCGTGCACGCCGCAGCTCGCGTCATGGCGCAGTCTCGGGCCAACGAGGTTCTCGTTTCAAGAGTTATCACTGACCTGGTTGCCGGGGCAGGTCTGAAGTTCTCCGAGCGCGGGTCGCACGAACTTAAGGGCCTCCCGGGTCGATGGGATTTATTCGCTGCAAGCGCATAGTGAATGTCTGCCACTGTGGCGTCGAGGAGAAGGACGCGCCGCACACCTAGCCCGATGCGGTGCTCCGTGAAGCGAATTTCACCGTGATTGACCGGAGCACTGAAGCGCGCACGGCCGAGATTACGGTGGCTCGGTTCTAGTCATGGGCAAGAAATTGCTTCCCCCCGAGTTTGTGTCCCATCGGATCGCCCATCGGCTTGATGGCTACGTCGTCGATCACGGTGGTGGCGTGCCTCGCGCTGTCGCTGAGGCGATGTTCGATGCGATGCCGTGCGTTGGCCGCTCCAGCGAAATTGATCGTATTCGCCGCCGTATGCTCGTCCGGCAGCATGAGTATGAGTTTGCACAAAAGGTGCGCAAGGCTCGTGAGGAGCGCTTCAAACGCGCGAGAGCGCGCAAGAAATCAGTGGTGTGACGTGGGTTGGCTGTCGTTTCTTTCCTGCGACAGCGGTCATCCGGAAATGCGACCGCGCTGTCCTTCGATGGCGCGGCCGTAGGAGGTTAGAATGACCAACATCGATGACAAAGAGCGGGACGAGTACGACGTACTGCTCGCTGCTCTCGGCCGTTCTTTTGACGAGGACGTGCGGATCGCGATCCATGAGAGCGGCCATATCGTGGCCGCGCGGTTGCTTGGGCATTCTCTGGGCCGGAGCGACGGTCAATCCCTGCCCCGGCTACGGCGGCCGGGTTTGGAGCGACCGACACATGGAGGCGTATGCCGAAGGCCGGGGCGATGCTTTTCACGTTCGCCATGCACTTGCTCCGTTGATGCCGCAGCCAGGTGAGGATCACAGTACCGTCTCCGACATCTACGGGAATTGTTACACTCAGGTGATCGAGTTGATGGCCGGCCGCGCTGCCGAACGCATGTTGCTCGATGGTGAGCCTATCTTGCCCGTTGATGATCTCCGGCAGGCTCGTGAGCTGGCTTTGCTGTTCTGCAAGTCCGAGGAGGCAATCGAAAGTTTCATCGAGCATTGCGAGGTTGCGGCGCGCTCTCCTGATGCCGCATTCCGATCTCGTGATGGTGTTGAGCACGGTACTGCGGATCAAGCGAACGCTCGATGGAGCCGAGATCGACAAGATCATCCTAGAAGCGGAGACGCGCAAGGCGCTGGCGATCGAACATCGGCGCCGTGAAGACTGGCGCAAGCGCGAGGTGGCAGCCGCGCGATTTCGCGCCCAATGCGATCACACCAATGCGGCAGCCGTGCCACCTTCTGCACCAGATCAGGTGCCGTAATCGACGACATCAAAGATCAAAGGCACGGCGGATGTAACCGGCCTGACGATCTTGGAAAGGCCCCGACCTGCAAGCGTCGGGGCCTTCTTTCTGGAACTCTATCTCGACGCGAACGGCACCGGTCCTGTCCTATTTCAACTCGCGTGCGGACTTTCGCTGCTGAGGCAAAATACGGTAATTTTAGTCGCCTCACAGGGATGGCTCTAATGGCTACGACGCTTCGAGAGATGGCGCTCACGGCTGATCTCGTCGTTCGCACCACGCGCTTGGTCGAGGATGCAGGCCCTAGTCCCGGCGCGGTCTACATGACTGGTGAAGATTACGACGTGGTCATAGGCAACGTTCTCGCACACGCTCCAGCCGGTGATGTTTGGCTCTTTGGTTATGGCTCACTTCTCTGGAAGCCGGCATGTGAATTTACCGAACGCCGGATAGCCACGGTTCGGGGATGGCATAGGGCGTTTTGCTATCGCGTGGCCCGCTTTCGGGGCACCCGAGATCAGCCGGGATTGATGCTCGCACTTGATCGCGGCGGCAGGTGCAAAGGTATGGTCTTTAAGCTCCCTCCGGCGCAAGTCTCGGCGAGCCTAAATGCCCTGTTTCGTCGCGAAATGATGGTCAAACCAGCGGTGAACGTGCCTCGTTGGATGGTGGTTGAAACAGATGAAGGTCTGATCCGTGCTCTGGGAATGGTGGTCAACCGTCATAGCCCGCATTACGCTGGGAAGTTGCCGTTAAATGATGCCGCCGATATTCTGGCATCAGCTGCGGGACACTGGGGCTCCTGCGCTGAGTACCTAAGGGAGACTGTGTCCCGACTAGAGGAATTAGCCATTCACGACAAAGCGCTATGGCAACTCCAAGCGCTAGTGGCGGAAAGGCTGCAATCTACACTTCGCGACGAAGCATCGACGGCAGACACCACTCAATCGGGGTCCTGATAGTCGCTTTTTGGGCTTTACAGCTCCCGCTCCATCGCCGGATGCCGCTGGTTCTTGACCTTGATCCAATGCTTCTGCCGGCCGCCGTGATACGGCCGGTCGCGGCGTTTTGACACCAGTCCCTCAAGTGCCCATGTTGCACGCGGCACGGCGTAGATCAGGCGCAAGGTCGCCACACTCGAATGGATTGACGAACACGCCCTCAGGACGGCGCGCCAATCGGCGCTCCCGAAGGCGCAGAACTGCACTTCATGATCCGTGCTTGCGCGAGTGAAGCGCGTTAAAATCTGAGATGCCATCGACGCCGAGCGACCGCTTCACCATCGAGCACGAACTGCTTCTGGCGCACCTTAAGCGCGGCCTCGACGATCCAAGGATAGTGGCTGGTCCAATTGTAGCCGCCGCGCGTGATAAGGCGAACGCGGTTGCCATCGCGCTCCAAGCGCAGGCGATAGCCGTCGCATTTCACCTCATGAAGCCTATCTCATAGGAACCTATGTCGGAAAGCGGTATTATCATCCATCACCGGCCAAGGCTCTGTCTCTGTCCGTAGGCGTCGGTGGCTGAGAGACCGATAGCGCTCCCGCCTGCAAAGCGGAGGGAGTGCCGGCATGACCGACCGTCGGCCAATTCTATCTTCAACAAGCATCATGTATGATCAGATCGAGGCGCTGCGTCGCGTCATTGAACAGGCGCGAGAGCTGCTAAAGCAGCCCCCGCCCGACACATTCGTGGGGCGAAAGACCTATGAGCCGTTTGTTCCAGAGCAGACGGATGGCTAGCATAGGCAATTTTAGGAACGCTCTTGATCGCCTAGTGTAGACCTCGGTCAGCTAGGTGCATGCTCATGGGTATAGAACAGCTCCCCCCGCGTGCTCCCTCATGTCTTTGCGGAGGGAAGGTTCAGGCTTATGCTCAGGCTTCCCGATCCCAAGAGCCAGCGGGAGACACGCCTGTTTAGGTGCGAGTGCGGCGAATTGATTTGGGAAGATTAGCAAGCTGCCAGCCGACCCGTTTGCCCTCTTCATTGATACGCTGGACCTGCGACTTATTCGACAACGCTTAGCCTAGGCGATCGGCTCGGTCATAGCTTGCTCCCGTTGTCGATGCGAAAGGCGAACTTGGAGCGTCTGCTGGCGCGGCGTCCTGAAGGTGTGTTCGTCAATCCTTTCGAACTCGGTACGTGATTGGAAGGTCGCGCCGGAGTTTTGCCAAGGCAGCTTCGTTCGAAACGGGGATCGCTCACTTCTCACCGACTCGTGAATTTCCCTGCGCGGGTCTACAAAACCGGGTTGATCGAGATGGTCTCTCGCACCACGAGCGCCACGGGAGCAGGGCCGAGTGTGCCGGTGCCCGACGGGGCCAGCGCCGACAGTGCCAAGGGTCCTAGCGGCCAGAGAAAGCGAGCATCAACCTCCGCGCCCCCACGCGGCGTAAGCGCTTGCGCTTGAACCTCCTCCGAATTGATGGACACCTGTAGTAGGCTCGAAGAGCCAGGAGGTGTCGGATGGAAGGACGTCAACGT
>NZ_JBANBA010000185.1:0-10235 GCF_059803475.1 Bradyrhizobium sp. UFLA05-89
GCGGTGCTCGAAGGTCTCAACATCATCGGCATGAAGCGGCGCAAGTTCACCAAGCAGCGGCTCGCGAGCGTGCGCGCGTTCTATCAAAAGCTGTTCCACGGCCCCGGGATTTTCGCCGAGCGGCTCGCTGCGGTGCAGCCGCTTGCGGCTGAGGATCCCGCGATCGCCGAAATCCTCGACTTCATCGGCAAGGGCAAGCATCGCCCGCTCTGCCTTCCCGCGATCGGGCAGTAGTCACGGGGATGGCCGCGAGCATGACATCGGCGGCGCCAGAGATTTCGTCACCGGTCGGCGTCATCGCCGGCGGCGGCGCCATGCCGTTTGCGGTCGCGGAGTCGCTCGCCGCACGTGGCATCGCGCCGGTGCTGTTTCCTCTGCGCGGCGCCTGCGATCCGGTCCAGGTGGAAAAGTTCCGACATCGCTGGATCTCGGTCGGCCAGCTCGGCCGCGCCATGCGGCTGTTTCGCGAGGAGGGCTGCCGCGACCTGATCTTCATCGGCACCTTGATGCGGCCGTCCCTGTCGGAAGTGCGCTTCGATCTCAAAACGCTCCGGCTTCTCGGGCACGTCGTCCGCGCGTTTCGCGGTGGTGACGACCATCTGCTCTCCGGCGTTGGCCGCATGCTCGAGCAGGACGGCTTTCGCATGGTCGGGATCAAGGACGTCGCGCCCGATCTGTTGATGCCCGAGGGCTGCATTACCCGCGCCTGGCCGGCCGACAACGCCAGGAGCGACATCGAGCGCGGCCGCGCGGTGCTGGCTGCGCTGAGCCCGTTCGACATCGGACAGGCCGTCGTCGTGATCGACGGCCATGTGGTCGCTGTCGAGGACATCGAGGGCACCGACGGGTTGCTCCAGCGCGTGGCGCGGCTGCGCAGCGAGGGCCGCATCCGCGCGGCGCGCGGCCGCGGCGTGCTGGTCAAGGCACCGAAGAGCGGGCAGGATTTGCGCTTCGATCTGCCGACGATCGGCCCGCGAACCGTTGAAGGTGCCGCCAGCGCTGGCCTTTCCGGCATCGCCGTGATCGCGGGCAACACCATCGCCGCCGAGCCGCAGGCGATGATCGAGCGCGCCGACGCCAACTATCTCTTCGTCATCGGCCTGCACGCGTGATGCCGGGGCGCGATCCAAAGCGGAAGATCTTTCTGATCGCCACGGAGGAATCCGGCGACCGGCTTGGGTCCGCGCTGATGAAGGTGCTGCGCCAGCGGCTCGGCGATGGCGTGCAGTTCGAAGGCGTCGGCGGCCGCACCATGGCACGCGAGGGGCTAGTCTCGCTCTTTCCGATCGAGGAGCTGTCGATCGTCGGCTTTGCCGCCGTCGTGCAACAACTGCCCAAAATCCTGCGGCTGATCCGCGCGACCGCGGATGCGGTGATCGAAGCCGCGCCCGACGCGCTCGTCATCATTGACAGTCCCGACTTCACCCATCGCGTTGCCCGCCGCGTCCGCGCGCGGGGTCCGACGATCCCGATCGTCGACTACGTCTCGCCCTCGGTCTGGGCCTGGCGGCCGGGCAGGGCGCGGGCCATGCTGTCCTATGTCGATCACGTGCTCGGCCTGCTGCCGTTCGAGCCCGAGGAATACCGTAAGCTGCGCGGCCCGCCGTGCAGCTATGTCGGCCATCCCCTGATCGAGCAATTGTCGTCGCTGCGGCCGAACGCGGAGGAGCAGAAGCGCCGCGACGGCGAGCCGCCGGTCCTGCTGGTCTTGCCTGGCAGCCGCCGCAGCGAGATCAGGCATCATCTCGACGTGTTCGGCGCGGCGCTCGGCCGGTTGCGGGCTGGCGGTCAGCAATTCAAATTGGTGCTGCCGACCATGTCGCATCTCGAAGCAACGGTGCGTGAGGGCATCGCGAGCTGGCCGGTCAAGCCGCAGATCGTGGTCGGCGAAGCCGAGCGGCGCGCCGCGTTCCGGATCGCGCGCGCGGCGCTGGCGAAATCCGGCACGGTGACGCTCGAGCTTGCGCTATCGGGCATTCCCATGGTGACGGCCTACCGCGTCGGCGCGGTCGAGGCCTTCATCCTGCGCCGCGCCATCCGCGTCTCCTCGGTGATCCTCGCCAATCTCGTGATCGGCCGGGAGGTGATCCCTGAATTCTTGCAGGAGGACTGCACGCCGGAAAAGCTCGCGAAGGCGCTGACCGAGGTGCTGACGGACTCTCCGTTGCGGAAACAGCAGGTCGAGGCTTTCGCCCAGCTCGATCAGATCATGTCGACCGGCAACAAGTCACCCAGCGTACTCGCGGCCGACATTGTGCTGACGACGATGCGCGGGGGCAAGCGAGGGGGTAGCAAAACGTAGCCAACATTGCGATTTCGCGCGCACGGGGCGGGTAAAAGGGGCCCCATCCCTCGCTCTTTCGTCGTGAGGATCATTGGCGAGGGCAGCAAAGCTCAGGCGACATCTGCGGGGGCGCCGCCTGTTTCCTCTGCGGCCAGCTTATCGAGATCGATGATTTCCGGATCGTTCTGATGCGGATTCTGTTGCGTGCCCCCGCTGCCATGAACCTGGATGAGCGTCTGCACACGCCGGGCGCTCAGATAATCCACGAGCTGATGACGCAAGGCGACCGGCAACAGCGCTTTTGGCAGTCCCACGAGCGTGAACGCCGAAACCTTGCGCACCTCCTCGCCCTCGCGCCAAAGTAGCGGGGTCAGCGTGTAGATCATTTTTCTCTCTACCTCCGGCTGACCATGATCCGGTTCGCCCGGCGCGCCGAGTGCAATGTTTGCATTACCGGCTCGCGTGCGTACCGCTATCGACCGAAGCTCCCAGCAAATGAGATCGGTGGCGGAGAGAAGCTCGCGGCGCATCTCATCCACGCTGGTCGAAAACCTTGTCGCTTCGGGCGGTATTGCCACCCCTTTTGTGGCAGCCTGTGCGAGGGCAATGGCGCTCGAGTCAAATCGCGGCACGGCCTGTTCGATGGCCGCTGCCAGAGCCAGGATATGATCCGCCATTTTGTTGCGGTCGCGCTGCAATAGGGCTTCGGCCAATGCGCGTTCGGTCGAGACGATTTGCTCGTCGAGTTCTGTGAGTTCGGCACGCTGACGACTGGCCCGATCCTCGACAGAGCGCATATTGGCATCTGCTCGATCGAGCTGGCCATTCGTGGCGCCGGCGACCGCCAACCGCCGGGCTGCGGCACGCTGTTCCTCGAGCATCTTTTCAGTGATGCTCAATCGCTCAGCCAACTTCTGCCGCGTCGCTCGCTTCCGCTTCAACGCACTTTCGAAGCTCTCGACCGGACCGAGCTCACGCAAAAAAAATGCCATGACAACATCCTCGCGAGTCGCGATTAGCCGCCGAATCAGACTGCTCTATTATAACCGCAAATTCGATTTGGCATTTGCGGCTTCACTGGACCCCGGTCAGGCGCCTGTTGAAAGAGTCGGTTACGATCACCGATCGTCGAATATACCAATTGCGGGATGACGGCACCCGCGATTTCCCGTTGCGGATTGATGCCCGGATTTAAGACGAGAACAGCAGCGCGCTCGGCGCAGACCTCTTCCGTTCTTGGATTAGGGGAATGCCGACAAAAATCCCGCCCGGCTGTGATGTCCGGGCGGGATTTATCAGTCCTGCAATTGTGGACGTGACCTTACTTCCGCTGATCGATCGCCACGTAGTCGCGGCGGGTGAGGCCGGTGTAGAGCTGGCGTGGGCGGCCGATTTTCTGCTGCGGGTCCTCGATCATCTCGCTCCACTGGCTGATCCAGCCGACGGTGCGGGCGACCGCGAACAGCACGGTGAACATCGAGACCGGGAAGCCCATCGCCTTCAGTGTGATGCCCGAATAGAAGTCGACGTTCGGGTAGAGCTTGCGATCGATGAAGTACTGATCGCTGAGCGCGATCTTCTCCAGCTCCAGCGCCACCTTCAGCATCGGATCGTCACCATGGCCGGTCTCCTTGAGCACGGCGTGACACATCTTCTGCATGATCTTGGCGCGAGGATCGTAGTTCTTGTAGACGCGGTGGCCAAAGCCCATCAGGCGGACTTCGCTGTTCTTGTCCTTCACCTTGGCGATGAACTCGGGAATCTTGTCGACCGTGCCGATCTCGGCGAGCATGGCAAGCGCGGCTTCGTTGGCGCCGCCATGGGCCGGACCCCAGAGGCAGGCGATGCCCGCTGCGATGCAGGCGAACGGATTGGCGCCGGAGGAGCCGGCGATACGCACCGTGGAAGTCGAGGCGTTCTGCTCATGGTCGGCGTGCAGGATGAAGATCTTCTCCAGCGCGTCCGCGAGCACCGGATTGACCTTGTACTCCTCGCACGGCACGGCGAAGCACATGTTCAGGAAGTTCTCGGCGAACTTCAGCGAGTTCTTCGGATACACGAACGGCTGGCCGACCGAATATTTGTAGGCCATGGCGGCGAGCGTCGGGATCTTCGCGATCATCCGCATCGACGCGATCATGCGCTGCTTCGGATCGTTGATGTCCGTGGAGTCGTGATAGAACGCGGCGAGCGCGCCGACGGAGGCCACCATCACCGCCATCGGATGGGCGTCGCGGCGGAAGCCCTGGAAGAAGCGGGCCATCTGCTCGTGCACCATCGTGTGGTGCGTGACTCGGTAGTCGAAATCCTTCTTCTGGGCCGCGGTCGGCAGATCCCCGTAGAGCAGGAGGTAGCAGGTCTCCAGGAAGTCGCCGTGCTCGGCGAGTTGCTCGATCGGATAGCCGCGGTATTCCAGCACGCCGGCGTCGCCGTCGATATAGGTGATCTTGGACTGGCAGCTCGCGGTCGAGGTAAAGCCCGGATCGTACGTGAAGAGGCCCGATTGTCCGTATAGCTTGCCGATATCGACGACGTCAGGCCCGACGCTGCCGCTCAGGATCGGGAGATCGTAGTTCTTGTTTCCGACCGTCAGCGTTGCTGTTTTTGTGGATTTTGCGTCCATCGTAAGTCCCCGATGAATTGTGAAACGGGCCGGACCTGATCGTCCCCCATCAGATGGCGGGGCAAGCCGGATATTCCAGAAGGTACGGGTGAGATGGGTATATTATTGCTGTGTGCGCTGCAAGATGGGCACCGCACAGGACTTACGTCGTAGACTGATCCTTCAGGCGGCCCAGGCTTTCCTGGCGTCCCAGAACGTCCAAAACCTCGAAAATACCGGGCGAGGTGGACCGTCCCGTCAGCGCCGCCCGCAGCGGCTGGGCGACCGCGCCGAGCTTGAGACTATTTTCCTCGGCAAAAGCGCGCAGCGCGGCTTCCGCGGTGACCGCGCTCCAGCTCTCGACATTCTCCAGCGCGGAATGAAGCCGGCCGATCAGCGCCCGGTTCTCCGGCGTGAGCAGGGCTGCCGCCTTGGGATCGAGCTCCAGCGGTCGGTCCGCGAAGATGAAATAGGCGCCGTCGATCAGCTCGATCAGCGTCTTGGCGCGCTCCTTCAGGCTCGGCATGGCCTTCAGGAGCTGCGCGCGCGTGGCATCGTTCAGCTTGGCCTTGAGCTCGGCCTTCCCCGGGACGTAATCGAGTACGTCCTCGAACATCTTCACGAGCGATTGATCGTCCGCGTTACGAATGTAGTGGCCGTTGAGGTTCTCGAGCTTGGCAAAGTCGAAACGCGCGGCGGCGCGGCCGACGCTGGCGAGGTCGAACGCGGCGATCATCTCCTCGGTCGAGAAGATCTCCTGGTCGCCATGGCTCCAGCCGAGGCGAACGAGGTAATTGCGTAGCGCGGCCGGCAGATAGCCCATGGCGCGGTAGGCATCGACGCCGAGCGCACCGTGACGCTTGGAAAGTTTTGAGCCATCCGGGCCATGGATCAGCGGGATGTGTGACATGCTCGGCAACGCCCAGCCCATCGCGTCGTAGATCTGCTTCTGGCGCGCGGCGTTGATGAGGTGATCATCGCCGCGGATCACATGGGTGACGCCCATGTCGTGGTCGTCGACCACCACCGCGAGCATGTAGGTCGGCGTACCATCGCCGCGGAGCAGGACGAGGTCGTCGAGGTTCTCGTTCTGCCAGACCACGCGACCCTGCACCTGGTCCTCGATCACGGTCTCGCCGGTCTGCGGTGCGCGCAGCCGGATCGTCGGCTTGACGTTCGCGGGCGCGGTTGCCGGATCGCGGTCGCGCCACATGCCGTCATAGAGGCGGGTGCGGCCCTCCGCGCGCGCCCTCTCTCGCATCGCGGCGAGCTCGTCGGCGGTGGCGTAGCAGTGATAGGCCTTGCCGTCGGCGAGCAGCTGTTCGGCCACCTCGCGGTGGCGGGCGGCGCGGCTGAACTGGTAGATCACCTCGCCATCCCAACCGAGCTCCAGCCATTTCAGTCCGTCGAGGATGGCGCCGATCGCCGCCTCGGTTGAGCGTTCGCGGTCGGTATCCTCGATCCGGAGCAGCATCTTGCCGCCGTGCTTCTTCGCAAAGAGCCAGTTGAACAGAGCCGTGCGGGCGCCCCCGATATGGAGGAAGCCGGTCGGCGAGGGGGCGAAGCGCGTGACGACGGAATCGGTCATGTGTGGAACGGCCTATGCATTGGAGGCGGTGGTGTATAGCAGGAACGGTGCATAACTAAAGCCTGCCGGCGGACCGCATCGGACCGGGCTGAGGGCTTGGCTCGGCCTCCCGAAACTGGCAGAAGGACCGCTGATTTCCCGACAGGATTTTCGGAATGACGACAGAACCGGTGGCAACTGAGGCGGGGCGCGATTTCATTCGTGACATTGTCCAGGCCGATCTCGATGCGGCCAGGTACAAGGAGGTCGTGACCCGGTTCCCGCCGGAGCCGAACGGCTACTTGCACATCGGCCATGCCAAGTCGATTGCGCTCAATTTCGGCATCGCCGAGGAATTTCGCGGCCGCTGCCACTTGCGCTTCGACGACACCAATCCGGTCAAGGAAGAGCAGGAATATATCGACTCCATCCAGGCCGACGTGCACTGGCTCGGCTTCGACTGGGGCAACAACCTGTTCTATGCCTCGGACTATTTTGACCGCCTCTACGAATGGGCGGAGAAGCTGATCCGCGACGGCCTCGCCTATGTCGACGACCAGACCCAGGATGAGATCCGGCTTACCCGCGGCACGCTGACCGAGCCCGGCAAGAATTCGCCGTTCCGCGACCGCTCGGTGGATGAGAACCTCGATCTGTTCCGCCGCATGAAGGCCGGCGAATTCCCGAACGGAGCGCGCGTGTTGCGGGCCAAGATCGACATGGCCTCGCCGAACATCAACCTGCGCGATCCCGTGATGTACCGCATCCTGCATGCGCATCATCCGCGCACAGGTGACAAGTGGTGCATTTATCCGAGCTACGACTATGCGCACGGCCAGTCGGATGCAATCGAGAGCATCACCCATTCGATCTGCACGCTGGAGTTCGAGGACCACCGTCCGCTCTACGACTGGTTCATCGAGAAGCTGCCGGTGCCCTCCGAGCCGCACCAGTACGAGTTCGCGCGGCTGAACCTGACCTACACGGTCCTGTCGAAACGCGTGCTGACCCAGCTCGTGCGCGACGGTCATGTCGCGGGCTGGGACGATCCGCGCATGCCGACCATGGCGGGCCTGCGCCGCCGCGGCGTGCCGCCGGCTGCACTTCGCGAATTCGTCAAGCGCATCGGTGTGGCGAAAGCCAACAGCGTGGTCGACGTCGGCATGCTCGAATTCTGCATTCGCGAGGAGTTGAACCGCACGGCGCAGCGGCGCATGGCGGTGCTGCGACCGCTGAAGGTCGTGATCGAGAACTATCCGGAAGGGCAGGTCGAGGAGCTCGAGGCGATCAACCATCCGGACGATCCGTCGGCCGGCACGCGCAAGATCGCGTTCTCCCGGGAGATCTATATCGAGCGCGACGACTTCATGGAAAACCCGCCGAAGAAGTTCTTCCGCCTGTCGCCGGGCAACGAGGTGCGGCTGCGCTATGCCTATTTCATCAAGTGCACCGGCGTGATCAAGAACGATGCCGGCGAGGTGGTCGAGCTTCGCTGTACCTATGATCCGCTGACCAAGGGCGGCAACGCGCCTGACGGCCGCAAGGTCAAGGCGACCATGCACTGGCTGCCGGCGGCGCAGTCCGTGCCCGCCGAGATCCGCGTCTACAACCAGCTTTTCTCGAACCCGAGCCCGAACGCTGCCAATTTTGTCGCCGATCTCAACCCGCAGTCGCTGGAGATCCTTCCCGATGCGCGGATCGAGGTATCGGTTGCCGAGAGCAATGCGACCGAGCCGATGCAGTTCGAGCGGCAGGGCTACTTCGTGCGCGACAAGGATTCGACGCCGGGCAAGCCGGTGTTTTCGCGGACGATCGGATTGCGCGACACCTTTGCCAAGGAAGTCGCCAAGAGCTGAGAAAGGCCTGATGAGAGCTGAGCGGTCGCATGCAAGAAGAAGCCGACACCATCGTTTCCGCCATCATCGCGAAATGGTCCGCCGGCTTCGCAAGGCTAGATGCTACCGCGCTGTCGTCGCTCTACTCCAAGAGTGCCTTCTTTCTGGGCTCGAATCCAACCCTCTATCGCGGCAGAGAGGGCGTGGCGGCCTATTTCGACGGCCTGCCGCGGTGGCGGGCGCCGCGTGTCACGTTTTCGGACATTGCGTCGGCCCATGTCGCGCCTGACGTGATCAACATGGCCGGCATTGCCTCGTTCGATTTGGGCGAGGAAATTCCGTCGTTGTCGGTCAAGATCACGTGGGTTCTCGTCCGCGAGGACGGCGACTGGAAAATCGCGAGCCACCATGTGTCGTCGCGAACGCCGCTGATCCAGCAATAGCGCCGTCACATTTGGTCGTCATTTCGGGCTCGCGACTTCGTCGCGCCCCGGAATGACGGGGGAAGTGAACGGAAAGGTTGCCCACGCGTTGTGTGGGATCAACAAGGATTCCCCACCATGCAAAACATCGCAGAGCACATGGAAGTGATCGGCGCCGACGGCGTTCATATCGGCACCGTCGACCGCGTCGAGGGCAACCGCATCAAGCTGACCAGGAAGGATAGCGGCGAGGGCAGCCACAAGGGCCATCATCATTTCATCGACAAGGGCCTGGTTGCCGATGTCGAGGGCAACAAGGTGCGGCTCTCCGCCAAGGCGGCGGTGGCCGTAACGATGGAAGAGGAAAAGTAGCCGCCCTTCGGCTGGTTCCCTTTCCGTTCCGCTATTCGCGTCCCCGCACCTTCCGGTAGCCTCCGCACCCGTCGCGTATCGTAAGGTGCAGGAATGGCGGAGCCTTCCCGGCCACACCGCTCTCAGGGGATCGCCGGGACATGGCCAGCGGGCCGTGCCGCTTCGGCCGGCGGGCTTGTGCCGGCAGGCTTTGGCGCGTGGTCGTCGTTGGCCGAGACGTTGCGCGGATGGGCCAAGGCGGAAGCTGGCGCCGGTCGGCTGCTGCCGTGGGTGCCCGTGGCCTTCGGTGCCGGGATTGCCCTCTATTTTGCCGCCGACCACGAACCCGTGCTCGCGGTCGCCGCGATCATGGCGCTGGTGCTCATGGCGGGTGCCGTGCTGCTGCGGCGGAGCCGGTTGTTCGCACCCGCCATCATGATCGCCGCGATCGCCGCAGGGTTTGCTACGGCGACCTGGAAGACCGCGCGCATCGCGCACACCGTGCTGGCCAAGCCACTCTATTCGGTGGCGCTGTCCGTCTTCGTCGAGACGCGCGATATCCGCGAGCGCACCGATCGCTTCGTGCTGCGGGTGACTGCGATGGAGGCGCCGCGCGGCGACATCCAGCTCGAGCGTGTGCGGCTGTCGGTGCGCAAGGGCACAGCGATCCGCGTTTTCGGAATCGCAGCGATTCATTTTTGCCGTGTGAGTGCGATGGTGAGGTATCTCCGGCGCTCGCGCTTCGCTGCGCAGATATACGGCAGCGCTCGAAGACCCACTGAGCCGCTGGAGCGCGCGTTGCGGGACATCAGCGCAGACGTATCGATGGATGTCCAGACCGTCACCCGCTGCGCCTAATGGCTCTGGCTGCCCTCGCGGCGGACGCTATCGCTGAAGGGGGTGGGGAGGACCCGGGGCGGTCAGCCGGGATTGAAGCGACCGAGGTACCGGTACCGGTTACTGTGGCATGTCTTCTACATCATTTTCGGCGAGGCACTTGAGTACTGGGGCGTGTACTCACTAAGCGGCTCGGCCGACTGATGTCCGCTCAACCCGCAACAACGGCGGAAGAGCGGACATTGCCCGAGGTCGCAGATGGGCCGATTCCGTTGAAAAAGGGCGGCAGTAATCCGATGTATTGGCGTCAGCGGCGATGCGGCCGAGCGGCTGTGTC
>NZ_JBANBA010000186.1:0-9983 GCF_059803475.1 Bradyrhizobium sp. UFLA05-89
AACAAGGACGAGGACGCGCCGATCTTCCAGGTCGCCGACTACGGCCTGGTCGCCGACCTCTACCAGGCGGTTCCTGAACTCACGGCCGAACTCGGCAAGCTCGGCAAGTAAAACACC
The DNA here is from genome assembly GCF_059803475.1 of Bradyrhizobium sp. UFLA05-89. Taxonomy (NCBI): domain Bacteria; kingdom Pseudomonadati; phylum Pseudomonadota; class Alphaproteobacteria; order Hyphomicrobiales; family Nitrobacteraceae; genus Bradyrhizobium; species Bradyrhizobium sp. UFLA05-89. The sequence continues at coordinate 118 of NZ_JBANBA010000186.1, forward strand.
GTAAAAACACCGGCCGGATGTCCTAACTCCGGCCGGTGTTTCATTTCTGAGGCGGTTTCTTTCGCGGGGGCACGCGGAAGGGCGCGATCCAATCTAGGTTTCGAGCCCGGGTTCTGATTAAATCGGATCCTCGGCTCACGGGGGATAGGCAGGGCGCGGCATCCGCGCCGTTCCGGTGGATGGCATTATGGCAGAGATCAAGAAGGTCGGCGTGATCGGCGCGGGGCAGATGGGCAATGGCATTGCCCATGTCGCGGCGCTGGCCGGTTTCGACGTGGTGCTCAACGACGTCTCGGCCGATCGTTTGAAGTCGGGCATGGCCACCATCAACGGCAATCTGTCGCGCCAGGTGTCCAAGAAGGCCGTCAGCGAGGAGGACAAGGCCAAGGCGCTGTCGCGCATCACCCTCGCCGAGAAGCTGGATGACCTCGCCGACTGCGACCTCGTGATCGAGACCGCGGTCGAGAAGGAGGAGGTCAAGCGGAAGATTTTCCACGAGCTCTGCGCCGTCCTGAAGCCCGAGGCGATCGTCGCCTCCGATACTTCCTCGATCTCGATCACCCGCCTGGCCGCGGCCACCGACCGCCCCGAGCGCTTCATCGGCATTCACTTCATGAATCCGGTGCCTTTGATGGAGCTGGTCGAGCTGATCCGCGGCATTGCCACTGATGATTCCACCTTCGAGGCCTCCAAGGCATTCGTTGCCAAGCTCGGTAAGCAGGTCGCAGTCTCCGAGGATTTTCCGGCCTTCATCGTCAATCGCATTCTGTTGCCGATGATCAACGAGGCGATCTACACGCTTTATGAAGGCGTCGGAAACGTCGAGGCGATCGACGCGGCGATGAAACTGGGTGCCCACCATCCGATGGGCCCGCTGGAACTGGCCGATTTCATCGGCCTCGACACCTGCCTCTCCATCATGCAGGTGCTGCATGAGGGGTTGGCCGACTCGAAATACCGCCCGTGCCCGCTGCTGGTGAAATACGTCGAAGCCGGCTGGCTCGGCCGCAAGACGCAGCGCGGCTTCTACGACTACCGCGGCGCCAAGCCGGTCCCGACAAGGTAAGCCGGTCCATTCAACGGGTGTCGTAGGGTGGCAAAGGCGCGGAGCGCCGTGCCCACCATCTCTCCGTGATCGCAGCAAAAGAGGTGGGCACGCTTCGCTTTGCCCACCCGATCCTGCAAGACCGCGCCTGCTCACCTCTCGTTAACCCCTCGCGCCTAGGCTGCCGCCCGTACGAGGGTCTTTGTATGGACATGATGGCCATGGTCAGCAGCATGCTGGCCGCTCAGCAAGGCGCGTTGCAGTCGAACATCGCGGCGACCGTGACGAAACAGAACTTGGATGCGGAGAAATCCGCCGTCCTGACGCTGCTCGGCGCCGGCCAGCCCTCGCTCGCCAATGTCGGCGCCGGCGTCGGCAATAGCCTCAATATTACGGCTTAAAATTACGGCTTAAAGCGCCGCGGCGGCCGGGTTCAGCGCCGCGCGCAGCAGCTTCACGGCATCATCGCTGGCCCATTCGGCCGGCCCTGCAATCGTGGCGATCTCGCAGCCTTGCGGGTCGACCAGCACCGAGGTCGGCATGCCCAGCGCCCGACCTATTGCCTTAAGATCCTGGAAAACCTTCGCTTTCTGGTCGTTGAAATAGCCGATCTGCGTCAGACCGGCCTCTTTCAGGAAGTTTTTCGGCTTCTCCGGGTCGCGGGTGTCGATATTGATCGCGACCACCTGGAAACTCGGACCCGCAAGCTTGGTCTGGAGCGCCTCCAGCGCCGGCATTTCCTTCCGGCAGGGCACGCACCAGGTCGCCCAGAGGTTCACCAGCACCGTCTTGCCGCGGAAGTCCGAAAGCTTTTTCGGCTTGCCGTCGGCGTCCTCGAAGGCGAGGTCCGGCAGTTTCAACGGCGCGGTCGCCATGGTCAGTGCGGCCACCTCGCCATGAGCGAGCGGCGCGATCCTGCTGGCGGTCTGGACCGCGGCGCGGCAGGCAGGATCGCCCGCCGGCCCCCGCTTCAGGCCCACCCCGTACAGCGCGGCAAAGCCGACCAGGCCGCCGACCACCACGGTGGCGATCACGAGCGGGATCCGGCGGGTGGCCGACCGCGCTTTCCGTTGGTCGAGCATATCGTTGGGGTCGAGCATATCGTTTGTCATCCGGTCGCAGATATGGCTATCAGGGGCCTCTTAATACGGCTGGCTGCGGCCAGCAAACGTGCGGCACAGGCCGTAGCAAGCGACAAGCAAGGCGTGAGCAGGGGATCATGAGCAACAAGATGTGGGGCGGCCGGTTCTCGGAACGTCCCGACGAGATCATGGAGGAAATCAACGTCTCCATCGACGTCGATCGTCACCTCTTCGCCCAGGACATTGCCGCGTCCAAGGCCCATGCCGCGATGCTCGCCACGCAGGGCATCATCACGGCCTCTGATGCGAAAAATATCGGCAAGGGTCTAGACACGATTTTGTCAGAGATCGGCAGGGGCGGTTTCGAGTTCAAGCGCGCGCTCGAGGACATCCATATGAATGTCGAGAGCCGCCTGTCCGAGCTGATCGGCCCCGCCGCCGGCCGCCTGCACACCGCGCGCTCGCGCAACGACCAGGTCGCAACCGACTTCCGCCTGTTCGTCCGCGACATCATCGACGAGACTGATGCTGCGCTCGCTGCGTTCCAAGAGGCGCTCGTGGAACGCGCGCTGGAGCATGCCGGGACTGTGATGCCCGGCTTTACTCATTTGCAGACCGCGCAGCCCGTCACCTTCGGCCACCATCTGCTCGCCTATGTCGAGATGGCCGGACGCGATCGCGGCCGCTTTCAGGATGCCCGCAAGCGGTTGAATGAATCGCCGCTGGGAGCGGCCGCGCTCGCCGGTACCTCGTTCCCGATCGACCGCCACGCCACTGCGAAAGCGCTTCTCTTCGACCGGCCGATGGCGAATTCGCTCGATGCGGTCTCCGACCGCGATTTCGTGCTGGAGACGCTGTCGGCGGCCTCGATCTGCGCCGTGCACATGTCGCGCTTTGCCGAGGAGATCGTGATCTGGACCTCACCGCTCGTGGGCCTCATCCGCCTCAGCGACAAGTTCACCACCGGTTCGTCCATCATGCCGCAGAAGCGCAATCCGGATGCCGCTGAGCTCGTGCGCGCCAAGACCGGGCGCGTCATCGGCGCGCTCAACGGTCTCCTGATCGTGATGAAGGGCCTGCCGCTCGCCTATCAAAAGGACATGCAGGAGGACAAGCAGGGCGCGATGGAAGGCTTTGCCGCGCTGTCGCTCGCGATCCGCGCCATGACCGGCATGGTCCGCGACCTCGTGCCGGACGAAGCGAAGATGAAAGCGGCCGCGGGCGAAGGCTATGCCACCGCGACTGATCTTGCCGACTGGCTGGTGCGGACATTGAAGATGCCGTTCCGCGAGGCCCATCACGTCACCGGTCGGATCGTGGCGAAGGCCGCGAGCGACGGCGTCGCGCTTCACGAGCTCTCGCTCAAGGAGATGCAGGCGATCGAGGCAAAGATCACCAAGGACGTGCTCGGCGTGCTCTCGGTCGAATCGTCGGTAAAGAGCCGCACAAGCTTCGGCGGCACGGCGCCGAAGAACGTCACGGCGCAGGCCAAGGCATGGGCGAAGCGGTTGGAAAAAGAGCGAAAATCGGGCTGAAGGCAAAATTTCGCTTGTTTTTCATGGTCATCCGGCTCTCGCCAGAGCGAGCCAATCTCTGTATGGTGCGGCCCGCGTAGTGGGGATCTCGTCGTGACGTCAAAGTTTCGCCCGACCGGCTCGGGGTGGGCCATCGTTGTCTTGAGCCTGAGCGCCCTGGCGCTCGCCGGCTGCGGCCGCAAGGGTCCGCTGGACCTGCCGCCGACTGCGTCCAGTGCGTCCACGGCCAACGTCGCCCCGGCTCCCACCGATACCGAGACCGAGGCCCAGAAGACGCCGAGCGTGTTCAATCCCACCTACGGCGCGGAGGCTGCGCCGGCCGCTGCCAAGGGCAAGAAGAAATCGTTTGTCCTCGACCCGCTGCTGGACGAAAAGCCCGGCAAGTGAGCCGGGATGATTGAGCGAGCGCCATGAATCATTTCGACTACCGCAACGGCGTCCTGCACGCCGAAGCGGTGAACCTTTCCGATCTCGCCGCGACCGTCGGCACGCCCTTCTATTGCTATTCGACCGCGACGCTTGAGCGGCACTACCGCGTCTTCGCGGACGCTTTTGCCGGCGAGAAGGTGCTGGTCTGCTACGCCATGAAGGCGAATTCCAACCAGTCGGTGCTACGTACGCTGGCCAAGTTGGGGGCGGGCGCCGACGTGGTCTCGGGCGGCGAGTTGAAGCGCGCCCTCGCTGCCGGCATCCCCGCCAGCAAGATCCTGTTCTCCGGCGTCGGCAAGACCGAGACCGAGTTGCGCTCGGCGCTTGCCGCCGACATCCTCTGCATCAATGTCGAATCCGAGCCCGAGCTCGAGCTGCTGTCACGCCTTGCCAGCGAAATGGGCAAGACCGCGCGCATCTCGGTCCGCGTCAATCCAGACGTCGATGCCGGCACGCACGCAAAAATCTCTACCGGCAAGTCCGAGAACAAGTTCGGCATCCCGATCATCCACGCCCGCGAGGTCTATGCACGCGCCGCAAAACTTCCGGGCATCGAGGTGACCGGCACCGACGTGCATATTGGCAGCCAGATCACCGATCTCTCCAAGATGGAGATCGCGTTCCGCATCCTCGCCGAATTCGTTCAGGCGCTGCGCGCCGACGGCCACAATATCTCGCACGTCGATTTCGGCGGTGGCCTCGGCATTCCCTATTACATGGACCGCGAGGCGCCGCCAGCGCCCGACGCCTATGCCGCGATGGTCAGGCGCATCACGCATAATCTTGGCTGCACGCTGATGTTCGAGCCGGGCCGGATGATCGTCGGCAATGCCGGCATCCTGGTCACGAAGGTGATCTACGTGAAGCACGGCGACGGCAAGAACTTCGTCATCATCGACGCCGCGATGAACGACCTGATCCGTCCGACGCTGTATGAGGCCCATCACGACATCCTGCCGGTTACGCAGCCCGTCGCCGGCGCGCCGACGATGCTGGCCGATGTCGTCGGCCCCGTCTGCGAAACCGGCGATTACCTCGCGCTCGACCGCACGCTGCCGACGCCGAAGCCGGGCGATCTCCTCGCCATCATGACCGCTGGTGCCTACGGCGCCGTGCAGGCCGGCACGTACAATTCCCGGCCGCTGGTGCCGGAGGTGCTGGTCAAGGGCGATCAGTATGCAGTGGTCCGCCCTCGCATCGAGGTCGAGCAGCTCATCGCCATGGACACGCCCGCGCCATGGCTGTGAGCGCGTGATCGTAGAAGCCCGGATGGAGCGCAGCGAAATCCGGGACGGTCTATCACGCGTTGCGAAGGACCCGGATTACGCTACGTTCCATCCGGGCTACAAGACTGGCGTCATTTCTTCCCGCCCACCACCACACCCGCCCGCTTCTCGATCGGCTTGATCGCCGCTGTGAAATCCGAATCTGCGCCTTCCTCGCTGATCACGGTCTCCCAGAGACGCCCGACCGCATCCGCGACCTCCATCGACAGGCCGAGCTGCTTCATCTCGTCCAGCGCCAGCCGCACGTCCTTCACCATCAGCCCGGTGGCGAAGCCGAAGTCGAAGCTCCGCGGCAGGACCGAACGCGGAAACTTGTCGCGGCTTGCGGTGTTCATGCCGGAGCCCGCATTGATGACGTCGATCATCACGGCCGGATCGAGCCCGGCCTTGACGCCCATCACCACCGCTTCCGATGTCGCCACGATCGCGGTCGCCGAGAGGAAATTGTTGGCGAGCTTCATGGTCTGCGCCGCGCCCGGCTTCTCGCCGATGAAAAACACCTTTCCGATCACGTCGAGCGCGGCCCTGATGGTCGCGAATTCGGCCTTCGGGCCGGACGCCATCACGGCGAGCGTGCCTTTCTCGGCGCCGGCGACGCCGCCGGAGACGGGGCTGTCGATCTGGACGATGTCGCGTTTTGCCAGCAGGCCGTGAATTTTCACCGCCATCTGCGAGCCGACGGTCGACAGATCGACGAAGCGTTTGACGCGTTTGCCGTCGATCACGCCGTTCGTTCCGGTTGCGACCTCGAGCGAGGCCTGCAGCGACGGCAGGCTCGCCATCACGGTCTCGACCTCATCGGCGACATCCTTCGGCGACGTCGCCGCGGTGGCGCCACGCGCCACCAGCGTGTCGAGGACCTCCTTGCGCGTATCGAACGCAACCAGCCGATGCCCCGCCTCGATCAATCGCCGCGCCATCGGAAACCCCATGTTTCCGAGGCCGATGAATCCGATGTCCATGGTGTTTCCTCGTGTTTTTTGTTCGTTTGTCAGGGACGGAGCTGCGTGCCACCACCTTCCGCTGTCGTCCCGGCGTTCGCCGGGACGACTCGGGGAGAATGCGGTGCATTCCTTACGGCGCCAGTGTCGCTCACGCCTTGCCGTCGATTTCGGCAAACACCTCGCGCGCGATGCGAAAACTGTCGACCGCGGCCGGCATGCCGCCATAGATCGCGACCTGCATCAGGATCTCGCGGATTTCCTCACGGGTGACGCCGTTGGTCAGCGCGCCCTTCAGGTGCGCGCGGAACTCGTGCTGGCGGTTGAGGATCGCGATCATCGCGATGTTGAGCATGCTGCGGGTCTTGCGCGGCAGCTCCTCGCGGCCCCACACCGTGCCCCAGCAATATTCGTTGAGCATCTCCTGGAACGGCCGATTGAAGTCGTCGACGTTCTTCAGGGCATTGTTGACATAGGCCTCGCCCAGCACCGCTTTGCGAACTTCCAGCCCCTTGTCGTGCATCTTCTTGTCCATGGCGTTCCTCGTGTCTTGCCTGAAGGATTTGCGACCGAAACCTACGGTGACGAACACAACCAGTCACGCCTTCGTGTTATGCACCGCTCGGGTGCGGGGTCCCGTAGAGGAACGGGTGCCTCAGTGCTGCCGTTGTGCTAGGCTGTCCTTCCGGGCAACCTGGAGAGTTGATTGAACGGCGTCACCCCCGACCCGTCAGACCCGATGCGCGATGGCGATACTCTGTCGCGGCTGAAGCTGGCGCAGGCCCTCAAGCGGGCCACATATGCGATCGCCTGGGAGCGCGCCTGGCCGCATCTGGCGCGGTTTTTGACCGTTGTCGGACTGTTTCTGGTGGTATCCTGGGCTGGCCTCTGGCTGGCGCTGCCCTTCATCGCCCGCGCGATCGGGCTTGGCCTGTTTGCCGTCGCGGCGCTTGCCGCCCTGTTCCCGCTGATTCGCTTCCGCTGGCCGAGCCGCGAGCAGGGCCTGAGCCGGCTGGACAACGGCTCGGGCATCCGCCACCGCCCGGCAACGACGCTCACCGACACCCTGAGCACGCAGGATCCGGTCGCCCAGGCGCTGTGGCAGGCGCAGCGCGAGCGCACGCTGGCATCGCTCAAGCGCATCCGCGCCGGATTGCCGCATCCGCGGCTCGCGATCCACGATCCCTGGGCGCTGCGCGGGCTCGTGATGGTGATGCTGGTCGCGACCTTCTTCGCCGCCGGCGACGAGCGCGCGATGCGCATGGGCGCTGCGTTCGATTGGAACGGCGTGCTGGCGCCGACGAATATCCGCGTCGACGCCTGGGTCACCCCGCCGGTCTACACCTCCAAGCCGCCGATCATCCTGTCGGCCGCCAACAAGGAGGCCGCCGCGCTTCCCGCGAGCGGCCCGCTCGCCGTTCCCGCCGGCTCGACGCTGATCGTGCGCTCCTCCGGCGGCAGCCTCGACGTCGTGGTCTCCGGCGGCCTCAAGGAAGTTGCGCCGAACGAGCAGGCCCCGAAAGGTACCAGCGAGAAGCATTTTGCCATCGCTAGCGACGGCACGGCGCATGTCCGCGCGCCTTCCGGACAGCCGCAATGGAAGTTCGCCGCGACGCCCGATCGGCCGCCGACGATTGCACTGGCCAAGGATCCCGAGCGTCAGGCCAGAGGCGCGCTGCAGCTGTCCTACAAGATCGAGGATGATTACGGCGTCACCGGCGCCGAGGCACAATTCGTCGTGCGTCCGTCCGATGCCCAGAAGGGCGACGAGAAGGCCGCGCCGCGGCCGCTGTTCCAGCCGCCGCAATTCGCGCTCGTGCTGCCGAACGCGCGCACTCGCAACGGCCTCGGCCAGACCGTCAAGGACCTCAGCGAGGACCCTTACGCCGGCGCCGATGTCACGCTGACGCTGACTGCCAAGGACGAGGCGGGCAATGAGGCGAAGAGCGACCCCTTCAACATGCGGTTGCCCGAACGTCTCTTCACCAAGCCGCTGGCGCGCGCGCTGATCGAGCAGCGCCGCATCCTGGCGCTCGATGCCAACAAGAACTCCGACGTCTATGCCGCGCTCGACGCGCTGATGATTGCGCCGGAATTGTTCACGCCCGAGACCGGCCAATATCTCGGCCTCTACAACGTCGCGAGGCAGCTCGAGGCTGCTCGCACCGACGACGCGCTGCGCGAGGTCGTTGCGAGCCTCTGGGCGCTTGCGGTGACGATCGAGGACGGCAACATCACCGACGTCGACAAGGCGCTCCGCGCGGCGCAGGACGCTCTCAAGCAGGCGCTGGATCGCGGTGCGAGCGACGAGGAGATCAAGAAGCTCACCCAGGATCTGCGTCAGGCGCTGGACAATTTCATGCGCCAGCTCGCCGAGCAGTTCCGCAACAATCCGCAGCAGCTCGCCCGTCCCCTTGATCCCAACACGAAGATCATGCGTCAGCAGGATCTCAACAACATGATCGACCGCATGGAGCGCCTGTCACGCTCCGGCGACAAGGATGCGGCCAAGCAATTGCTCGACCAGCTCCAGCAGATGCTGGAGGGCTTGCAGATGGCGCAGCCGGGTCAGAGCGGCGAGAGCGACATGGAGCAGGCGCTCAACGAGCTCGGCGACATGATCCGCAAGCAGCAGCAATTGCGCGACAAGACCTTCAAGCAGGGCCAGGATTCCCGGCGCGACCGCATGCGCGGCAAGCAGGGCCAGCAGGGCGATCAGTCGATGTCCGACCTGCAGCAGGACCAGCAGGCGCTGCGCGACCGCTTGAAGAAGCTTCAGGATGAGCTCCAGAAGCGCGGGCTCGCGCAGAACGGCCAAAAGGGTCAGAAGGGCCAGAAAGGCCAAAAGGGTCAGCAAGGCGAGCAGGGACAACCGGGCCAGCAGGGCCAGGGCGGCGATGAAGATGCCGACCAGGGCGATGATGACGGCGGTCTCGATGCTGCCGACAACGCCATGGGCGATGCCGGCTCCAAGCTCGGCGAAGGCAATGCCGACGGCGCCGTGGACTCGCAAGGCAAGGCGCTCGACGCGATGCGCAAGGGTGCGCAGAAGATGGCCGAGGCCATGCAGCAGGGCGACGGCGACGGCCAGGGCGATGGCCCCGGCAATCGTGCCGGCCGCCAGCAGAGCGGTGGCAACCAGACCGACCCGCTCGGCCGTCCCTTGCACGGCCGCGAGTTCAGCGACGACTACACGGTCAAGATCCCCGGCGAGATCGACGTCCAGCGCGCCCGCCGCATCCTCGAAGAGCTCCGCCGCCGCCTGGGCGATCCTTCTCGGCCGCAGCTCGAGCTCGACTACCTCGAGCGCCTGCTGAAGGATTTTTGAGCACTCGCGCCGTGATTCCGGGGCGCGCGTGAGCGCGATCCCGGAATCTCATGTCATATTCTCCGTCATTGCGAGCGCAGCGAAGCAATTCGGAATCTTTCCGCGGAGGATCTGGATTGCTCACATGGGGAGTTGGTGTGTCGAGGTGGTTGGTCAGCTCTTTGTTCGATTGCAGGCCAGCTCTTCGTCCCGACCGTTGGAGTGTGAAGATGGCGCGCGC
>NZ_JBANBA010000187.1:0-9942 GCF_059803475.1 Bradyrhizobium sp. UFLA05-89
CTTCGCGGCGCGCGTGGCAATGACTTCAACCCGCAGGCGCGTGATGTCGTCGATCTCGACGCGATCGACGAGGCGAATAACACCTCCGGCCTCGGCGCCGACTCCATCCTGCGCCAAGCCGGCTTCGTTGAGATTGACCGCACGGCTGAGGCGCGGACGATCCAGATTTCGGTTCCTCGGATGTGACCGATGCACAAGCGTAAGCTCGTCATGCCACCCGATACGATCACGACCCGATTGGACGGCTGGATCGGCGGACCGGATCACATCCCGGCCCATATCGCCGAGCTGATCGCCCGCGCGATGCCTCATGCCCGCCACGGCACGATCGCGGCCATCCGCGCGCGAATGCTCGCGCGCCACAAGAAGGTGCTCGGCCATGAATAAATTGACCTCAGCCGAAGAGTGTGGCGCACCCCCCGCGACCGCTCTCGGTGGAGAGGTGGCCGCTGCCGGCGTCGAGGTTAGCGACAACGGCAGCGGCCCCGATGCGGAGGTGGATGATTACGACAAACTGCTCGCCGAGATCGGCCGTTCCTATGACGAAGATGTGCGGATCGCGATCCACGAGGCGGGGCACATCGTCGCTGCGCGTCTGCTTGGACATTCGCTTGGCGGCGCGACGGTCAACCCCGGCCCCGGCTACGGCGGCCGGGTTTGGAGCGAGCGGCACATGGAGGCATATGCGGAAGGCCGGGGCGATGCTTCCGACGTTCGCCATGCACTTGCTCCGTTGATGCCGCAGCCCGGTGAGGATCACAGCTCGGTCTCCGACATCTTCGGCAATTGCTATGCTCAAGTAGTCGAATTGATGGCTGGCCGCGCTGCCGAACGCATGATGCTCGACGGTGAGCCTGCGCTCCCTGTCGATGATCTCCGGCAGGCTCGTGAACTGGCTTTGCTGTTCTGCGAGACCGAGGAGGCCATCGAGACCTTCATCGAGCACTGCGAGATTGCCGCGCGAGACTTGTTGATGCCTTACGGCGATTTGTTGATGACGCTGTCGATGGTGCTGAGGATCAAGCGAACGCTCGATGGAGCCGAGATCGACAGGATCATCTTAGAAGCGGAGACGCGCAAGGCGCTGGCGATCGAGCATCGGCGCCGTGAAGACTGGCGTAAGCGCGAACTGGTCGCGAGCCGCTTTCGGGCGGAATGTGATCGGCGTCACGGCGCGCCACATTTTACACCAGATCGCATGTGGTAATCGACGACATCGAGGATCGGAAGGCACGGCGGATGTAACCGGCTTGATGATCGTGGAAGGCCCCGACGTGCGATATTGTCGGGGCTTTTTTATCGTTGGCGTTTCCCCCGACGCATTCGAGAAAGTAGCCCACTCACGATTGTTTGCTTGCGCAGTGAATGATCGCGCATAGTTCGCAGCGATCGGTCATCCAGTTCGCGCAGCCGGTCAATCTGAACTTTGAGCCTCGGGGGTATTTCTTCTTCTCTGAAATAGGTTTGCAATCTTTCACCGATCTCTCGGAGGATTGCACGTCTAAGTTCTTCGTCGATAGGGCTTTGCATAACGGAACCTCTTTGTTCCGGCTGAAATTTCGAACTCGCACCTCCTGGCCTGCCCTGTGATTGTCGCCGTGCATAACAGCGGCGACGCTCTTCGAACGGGCAACGCCGTTGGTTGAGAAATGTTCACATAAGCTAATGGGAGAACCCGCAGATCAAGACGAGTAACGAACGATATCGCCCGGCTGCATGCGATCCTGGTGGATCGAGCCGGCAGTGATCCTGACCAGTTTTGATTAGCCTTTCGACAGCCCCAATACTTCAACGGCGCGAATGCAAATTTAGGCGGGTCTTTGAAGCCGGTCTGTAACTCAGCGAAGCGGCAGATGGGGAATGCCCTCGCTGCGCTGTCGGATTGAACCCGAGGTCTCTTCGGGAGTTGTGATCAGGGGCAGGTTAGGAGTGGCGGAGGCTCGACCGCTTATGGACCGGTGCAGGGAAGTGGCGATGCTTTCGCAGGCGGACCAACTGATCGCTGGAGCAGAGAGGGCGATCATTGAGCAGATCGCTCACTTCGACAAAGAGCGCATCGCTGGGCATGACACGGCGATGGCAGAGCGCACGCTTCGCGCGTTTACCGATAGTCTTAAAGCTCTAAGAGAACGCCGAGTGCTGATTGTTCGCACGATCCAGCAGATAGATCGCGGTCTCATTTGATGACGAAAAAACCTGCGCATGCTGTTGGGGGAGCGAGAAGACCGCCCGAAGGCGGTCTTTTCAGTGCAACGCACCGGGCCAAAATCGATCGGGATCAAACGTACTCGGCCCGCAGTGCCCACAAGCTAACCATCATGCAACGAGCGCTGCCTCACAAAAATAGTTGCAGTTCTAAAATGGTTCGTTTGCCTTGTACACGCGCGTCCACCCTCGTCGAGGATAATGCGGGACTTGTTGAATTCGACAGCGTCGTGTGCCGACGCACGTCATAGCTCCCGCTCCATTGCAGGATGCTGCCGGTTCTTCACTTTGACCCAATACTTGCTGCGGCCAGCCTGATAAGGCCGGTCGCGTCGTTTCGACACCAATCCCTCAAAACACATGTTGCACGCAGCTCGAAACAGATCAGGCCCAGATCGCCGCTCAAAGGGATTGACGAACACGCCCTCAGGACGGCGCGCCAATAGGCGCTCCAAGTTCGCCTTCCGCATCGACAAGGGCAAAATGCGGAGGTTATCACCGCCTTCGGCGAGAATATCGAAGGCGCAGAACTGCACTTCATGATCCGTGCTTGCGCGAGTGAAGCGCGTCATCGACGCCGAGCACGACCGCTTCACCATCGAGCACGAACTGCTTCTGGCGGACCTTAAGCGCGGCCTCGACGATCGTGGCTGGTCCAATTGTAGCCACCGCGCGTGATAAGACGAACGCGGTTGCCGTCGCGCTCCAAGCGCCGGCGATAGCGTCGTATTTCACCTCATGAAGCCAATCTCATAGGAACCTATGTCGGAAAGCGGTATTATCATCCATCACCGGCCAAGGCTCTGTCCGTAGGCGTCGGTGGCTGAGAGACCGATAGCGCTCCCGCCTGCAAAGCGGAGGGAGTGCGGCATGACCAACCGTCGGCCAATTCTATCTTCAACAAGCATAGTGCTAAGGGTCCTAGCGGCCAGAGAAAGCGAGCATCAACCTCCGCGCCCCACGCGGCGTAAGCGCTTGCGCTCGCGAGTGGGCGCGGTTGATGTCCCGCCAAGAACGCGACACGGCCCCCGAATGACCAGGGGGTCGGGATCGGCGCTGACGTACCGGTGGTCGCGGTGTGGATAGGTCCTGTTACCGGCAGACCGCTGGGCGGGCTTAGCATTGATGGATCTCTCTCCACCGCCGACAACTTGATTTAGGTCAATGGTCCGGTTCCGGCTTAGCCGATCTATTGGGCTATGAAGCGCCCACAGGAGCCTCGGTCGGACAAGGAAGCGCCACGGCCCAAGCCGTCGCACTTGGAGGAGGCGCGCCGGTTAATTGAGGAGTATGCGGCTGATCTGCGGGAAATAATCAAGAAGCTCCGTCAGCGCCTGCATTGAGACAAACTGCTGAGCGTTGACCTTGCGTCGCGGTTTTGCGCTTCCCCATACTGAGCTTCGCATTTGGCCGAGGTAGAGCGCCAAATTGAGCCTGGAATTGACGGGTAACTCAGCATTAGCTCACAAGCTGCCTCGGCAAAACCATCACGATGTTGATCTCGCGCTCCAGTATCTTGGATGCGATTATCGAAATGTGCAGCGCGAACTCGTCCTCGATCTTCGCGGCGTTGTCCTCGTGCTTGGCGTAGAAAGAATAGGGTGTCGCCATCGACCTCATCGGACGCCCGCGAACAGACGGTCGAACGTCCTTGCGCCGACGATGAACCCGTGTGAGCTTGGATTGCGTGGTCGTGGATGTCGGAGAGTTGCATGCTTTTAAGATAGTGCCAGCACCACGGAGGCAAGCCCCGCCAGCCACGTGCCACAACGCAGGTGGTTGCGTTCCGACAGCTATTGGGCTCCTGCATCCGCATGTACTTCAACCACTAACTTAATCTCGTCGTTTGCTTTGCGTTCCACTTCATTCGACGACCTTGTCCGCGCGAGCCATGACGCTGTCAGGAATGCTTATACGAAATGAAGCAGCAGTTTTGAGGTTTAGACCAAGCTCGAAAACGACTGGCTGCTCGACGGGAGTTTGAGCGGGATCGGCTCCTCTGAAGATCCTATCGACGTATTGTGCCACCTTGCGATAGACCGCCTTGTACTCTGTGCCGTAGCTTGCCAGTCCGCCCATATCAACGAAAAGGGTAGATTGGTAGATGGCCGGAAGGTTTGCCTTCGCCGCTAACGGAACGATCGCCGGTCGGGTCACATCGCCTAATACAAAAAGAGCGTCGCATTGCTCTTGCTTCATTTTCTCGAATGCCTGATCGAGATCGCTGGGCGCAGGTGCTGTCACAGCAACGGCCAACAGTCCCAAGCTTTTTGCTGCGGCATCAGCCAACTCAAGCTGAGTTGGGTGCGTCGGATTATTGGAGCCAAGAACAGCAATTCGCTTGGCCGATGGCACGATGGTATGTAGGAGTTCGACCGCCTTCCCCACAGAGTCGCCAACCATATTTGCCATACCGGTGATATTACCGCCGGGATGGGACAGGCTTTTAACGAAGCCAGACCCGATCGGATCGGTAGCCGGCGCCATGATGATCGGAATGTTTGATGTTGCCTTTTGTGCAGCAGCTATAGCGGGAGTTGTGACGGCAACAATAACGTCTGCACGAAGCACTATAAGTTCGCCCATCAGTGCGGGCAAGCGTTCGACTTTCCCCTCGGCCATTCGTTGATCGATGATGAGGTTCTTGCCTTCGATATATCCAAGGTCCCGCAGTGAACCACGAAAGACGTCGTACAGAGCCCGGTCCGCCGGGTTGTCGTACTTTCCCGGATAAAGGTGAGCGATGCGCCAAACCTTATTTGACGGTGCTTGCGCCCTAGCTATCAATGGCCCCGCAATGGTGGCCGCGCCGATGCTCCAAATGAAATTGCGCCGCAGCATTGGGTTTCTCCGAAAATCGACTGATTTCAGATAGGCAAAGTCCTACTATTTTGGGAAAGGCGCGCGAACTTGTACAGTCATTCCTCGGTAGTCAGATGGTGCCGACCGTCCGGGGGCCAGCGCGCATCCCGCCCCTCGGGGTCAATGCTTGCTGATCACCGGAGACTCGGTCGTCTCGGAAGACGCCGGGCATAGGCTGTAGGTTTCCGACGTAACAATAACCCCGGCCGCCAATCTGCTCGACCTAGATCGTGCGCTCCTTGGTGGCCCGCAAGCTGCGGACGTAATAGCCGTGCCGTGTCTCTGAACGGCTGACCTGATCTCGTCGCTGACTCTGAGAACTCTTTTTCTGCTCTTGCGCCATTTACTCGGATAGCAAACCACAGGCACCGCACAGCCTGTACTTAGAACGAGCACGTCGCGCTTGTCATTGCGATAAACATCAAACTGCGATGGTTGTAAATCTGCAACGCTCGCCACTTTCTGCTTTACTTTATTCTGAGAACGAGCTGATACGCTTCCGGACAGATTGGTCGGCCTAGGGTGTCGTTGAACGGTTTGAGGCAGCGGATGTTGGTGGCTGACGGGCCGCCTGTGCGCGGCGGCGGTGGCATTCCCCAACGTATCATCACCATCTCGGTGCCTGTATCGGTGTTGCGAATGACCGGCGCAGGATAGTCGGTCGACGTAGCGATTGACGACGCGAAAGAGGCGGATGATCGCTTCCTGGTTGGTCGTGATGGAGTAGATGCACATATGTTACGGTTGACTGGCCTCTAGCCGGAAAATCTCTTCGTCAAGATCGTCGATCAGCTTGCTTACAAGCTCGGTAAATTTCCACAGCTTAGGGATCACTTCTTCTCCATCGAGCACCTCACGGAAGCGAACGTTCACAACTGTATAACCAGATTGCTGATTATGCTCGAAAGCCTTCGAACCTGGTCGCAGTCGTTCTTCGGCGGACAAGACACCAGCGACCTGCTCTCGTGGGATACTGTAGATCGCGCCCGGTGCGATCGGTGGCGGATCGTCCTCATCTTCTTTTCGGATGGCCACCATGAGGCCGCTCGAATGCGTCACCGTCGGAGTTACAAATCTATGTTTGTCGATGCGATCTAGCTGATTAAGAGCCCACAAATCACACTCTGGCGCCGCTTTGTATCCCCTCACAAATTCGACGATGATTGGCCCGATCTGAGGTATTGCTGCACAAATCGTCTTGTAGTCCGATGATTTCGGAAGCGCTTCGTCGGGGTAGAGGGGGAAGTACAACTTCGATAACTGTTCCTCTGTGCCACCTGCGGCCTTGACGATCGTCCAGGCTATCGCGTCAAGTGCTGAGCGAATGTTGTGTATTGCGTCCCCGATCATGGGTCCCAGTGGCGACGAAAATCCTTGGGGCCTTCTTATCGCAACCGTTTCTAGATTACGCTCCGGTGCATCCTTCTTGTGAGCGAACGCAATTTCGAAATTTTCACGATTAACAGTCCAGAGCCATTTCTCGATGCCATTGATGTGAGCTATCGACCGCTCGACCTTGCGTTTCGCGTCAATAAAATGCGTATCCATGATCAACCATCACGTTATCGTTCTCCCGGCCACCAAGTCGATGGTGGATCGCTCGCCGAAATCTTGGTCATCCGCAGTGCAACAAGATGGCTCCGCTTGTACGGATAGCCGCACATCGCCGAGCAAACCGTGCAGTGCATGTAGCGCTCCAACTCGTGAACCGGCGTCGCCTTTGAGCGCCGCACGATGTCAGGGCGACTGTTTGGTTTGTGTCGCAGCCGAGACACAGGACTTCGAAGTAGCCATACCCGCATTGAGGGCATCGCCCAACGTCGGTGACGGCTGCGCCGGTCCTTTGAAGGCGAGCATGCGCTTATTCCACGCGCTCACAGCCGAGCCAGTCGGACGTGGAAAACGTTCCGTGAGCGGCATCAACTAGGTTTCGTGGCCCAGAGACTTTGAAGCCGCGCGAGCGATGCAAGGGCGTCCGCAGCACCTTTGTCTGAGGCTTGGCTCGCCCACTCCTGTATGAGCGGCAGAAACGTGTCCAGACTAACGCGAAATCTCAATCGCAGATACGCGCTTTGTGCCCACTTCACCTCCACGGCCGACGCCATATTCCAGAAGAAGTTTACGTAGTGCACAATCGCATCCGATATAGCTGTGTCGGTCTTTATCTTTGATTTGAGCGCAGCCATGTCATGAAGGAGCGGTCTGATCCTTTGACGTGCACTGAGCATGGGCTCTTCATTCCATTGTTTCGCAATTGCGAAGGCGTTCGTGAACTGCGCTCGTTCGTCCGTTAAGGCAAAAAGCAAAACGGTGTTAGCGAGGGCCGTTATGGCAACTACGGCACCCATTCCGGACACCCAAACGGCATTCTCTTTGACGTCCGCGTGAATGAGGAGGATCGCAAGGCCCAGAGCGCAGCAAAGACCGATCGCCGCTACAAGCACGGCAAGTTTCTTGATCGAAGTCATCGACGTCCATTCCCCAACAAATTCTTAAAGTACACCTATCTACCACAGGTTTAGTAAAAAAATAAAGTCACGATCGAACGAGCCCGCGAACGGCAGATTGTCCAACCGACGTTGAGCGTCGGGTCGGTCGCGACTAAAATTCCGCGCGGTCAGTGTATCCACCTTGTGGACATTTATCGTGGCCGACGTCTTATGGTGTCCTTCCATTGATATTTGCTGTGGGCTTTGTCTAAGACAAGGTTCGCTGAGAGGTAAGATTGCGTAGGGCCGCCGTCCGTCGAGCGGTTATAGGCGCCTAACCCCACCCCTTCGACGCTGTGTGCTGTAGCTCCTGTATCTGGTACTCGAAGTGCTGTGTCTGCCGTTCGAGGTAGGCTACCCGCGAAGCGAGTTCTTGGAACCGTTTTTCCTCTCTGGCCTTGAGAGCGTCTCGATCTTCAAGCCACCAATAGTAAAAGACCGCAGCCCAACAAGCGACCAGCAACCACTGGAAGTTTTTGCTGTCGCTGAGGACGACGCTGTAGATCGAAACGAGTGACAGGCAAACGTAGCCGATGACCCTCAATGCCTTCATTGATCGTGCCCCTCTCGTCACCAGTCGTTGAGTTCGAGGATCAAATCAGCATCCGGACCCTGATCGGGGTCTCTGCCGGTAAGCGCATTCAGTTGATCGCTCATTCCTGCAAGCCGTATCTGGATTGTCTTCAATCGCATTTCGAGTTCGCCGACCATCCACAGGACAAGCACACCAAGCCAGCATATCAGCGTGTCGGTCCGATCTAGGTTGAGAAGCCACGGCGCGGTCATCGCACCGACTGTCATGATCGCCATTCCAGCGCGCCGCCATGATCGCATCCGACGATACTTTTTCAACGCGCCCTTAAGCTCAAACTCCATTCCGCTCCCCCCGAAACTCAGTTGCAGCCTGCGCCAATCGTCCGCATCAACGTGGCGTGTTGTATTCTTCACAGCCACGCTCGCTTCCTTGCGGGGCGTGCATAGGATGGAACACAAAACAAAAATCGTATCGATGTTCGGCGTCGAAGATGTCGGAGTACCGAATGTTGCCATGAAGGTAGAGCCTATGAGCGTCACCTTCGAGCAGCTTCACGGCCTCCGGATTGAATTGCATCGAGATCGGCTCATTGACCTCTTTGGTCCCATAGACCACCGCATAGTCAAAGGTCTGCGTGTTTCCGCCAATCTGACCTGAAAGCTTTGTTTGGTTGAGAAGATACGGACCTATTTCAAACGTGGCGGCCAATCTGAGTTTATATGCCGGTGTCACACCGGCGGCGTGTATCGCAAGGTCGGCTCTAAATTTTCCGAGGGCTGTTTCCGTGAGCGCCGTATGATCGATGAAGAGATAGGCCCGAAGCTGGCGGTTCTCGGTGTCCTTTGCGTTCCAAGCCTGCCATCCCGTAAACATCGCAGCGCATAGAGCGGCAACAGCGGCGGCGACGGATGCCGCAAAGGTGGCGTTATCAAAAAAGTCGCGGTTCTTGCGAGGCATCAGGATTTCTGCTTATACGGTTCGTCACTTGTCGCCGGATCGAGCGCCGCACGGTTTACGAAGGTGGCGTTGCAGTCTGCCCTGGTGCCGGTGGTGGACATGCAGCAGACCTCCAGCCGACCTTGCAGGCCCACTCATTGTAGGCGGCAAAACCCTGAGCTACCGCGCCGAGGGCAGCGAGCACCGTCGCGACGGCGACGATCACCGCTACGGCTTCTTGCCGCCGCGTCAGATCGAGTGGCCGCCGGATTTCGACAGGTTTGCCGTGCCAGTAAAGCTCGCCTCTCGCGTCAACCCCTAGCGCTCCGGCCTCGTCTATCGAAATCGATCTGATGCCTTTGGGCCACGTCGACTGATCGGGCGGCCGGTGTGGCACGTCCTTCAGCTCTTGCTCGCGATCACCCATCGAATGTCCCAGCTATCCCACGCGAGAAGCGTAGCGCCATTCGGCTGCGGGCTAGGGTTGTTTTCGGAGATACCCACAGGCTCGCGGGCGGGCGGCAGCCCAGCGAGGGTTAGCCCTAGCCATACAGCGGGCGAGGCCGGACGAGGGTGCTACAGCGGCCTGGTCTGCACTACCGCCCCGTATCATCGGCTGCGGAAGCGCGCGGTGAGGAACCCGGCGCACGGGACACCATACGGACACCAATTTTGGTTTCCCTCGCGCTATCAATTGGTTACATAGAGCCTCATCTTCCCGCAAGGGGAGAAGAGGGGGCAGGCCAGCCTCGGCTTCGTTAGGCTACGGATACCAAGAACTCGGCCGAGAACTGTCGGGGGGAACGTAGGTAGCGCTTCCCCGCTACCAATGAATTCATGTCCGGCCCGAAGACATGGGTAACGGACCGTACCTAAGACATGGGTGACAGCCTCGTGCCGAACGGGTTGTCGAGG
>NZ_JBANBA010000188.1:0-9514 GCF_059803475.1 Bradyrhizobium sp. UFLA05-89
TTCGCCGCAGCTTCGAGATCGGTCTGCGGAGCTCGCAGACCTTCATCCCGGGTAACATTCCTTCCTGAGGCAATACGAGGGGTCAAATTTGCAAGCCGATTGACATTTGAGGCGGCAACCGTTCCTCCAGCGGTGCCACCACTCGATCCGCCTCGTGAGATCAAGCCGCCACCGCAGGCACTAGCTGAGGTCACCCCTAGCGTTGCCCAATCACCTCCAATCGTTGCCTCGCCTGATCCCTCGATCGGTCGCCTGAAGGACTTAGGCTTCACCGCAGCGATTGAGCCGTCGTGGACCGTCACCGCGCTCAATGGCTTGCGGGAGTTCAAAATTGTCAATCATTTGCCGCCCGACAATCGTTTGGATGCAGTGACTACCCAAGCGTTGCAATCGCCTCAGGCAGTTGCGCGCAATCGCTCATTTCTTGGCGGTTGGGCGACCGATGCCGCATGTACGCAGGGTGTTCAGCTCACGATCTCCGCCCAAGAAGCCAGGACAGAAGGGGGCGTATGCACATTCGATGCTTTCCTTCCTAGTCGATCAGGCTGGGCGGTCCGTGGCCATTGTCAGGTTGGTGCAGATAGATGGCCAGCGACAATTAGCTTCGGGATTTCCGGGATCGCATTGTCTTGGTCGAGCGCTAAGGGAAATGCAACATACTATCGATGTAGAGAGTGAGATTGAGGCATGGCGGGCTGTTATCACTGCGGGACAGCACTAGCAAAAGGACAGGGCGTTCGCAGAAACGTCCGAACGGGGACAAGCGTGGCGGGATTATTCCCTTTGCCTCCTTCTTTCTTTCTGTTCACCATTGCTGCACTGCTTGGGATCAAGGTACCATCGACCAGAAGTTACTTTGGACTTCGATCACTTTGCGCACCCTGCACTCAGCGGTTGGACTCGCAAAGAGCTCTTAGGCGCAAGATCTTCCTAGCTCTCGTTATCGTTGCCGGTGTTGTACTCGTAGTCATGACAACGAAGGGGTGACCTTCGCAAGGGACGCATCCCGTCGTTAAAGAAAAGAGCCCCTTTTGGGGGCCCTTTGAGCTTCGCACCTTGCGAGTCATTAGGTTCTAAAACACGTTTCCGAGTCCCTCACGTGCCAGTACCCCTCGTCGCTGCTCTGGGAAGAATCGCACGAAGCGCAAAAGTGTTTCGGCCAGCGCATCAAGATCTTTTTGGGATCCAAGCCTAGCTCCAGATCGCGGGCGATCGCGCGCATGTGAAGCCGGTACACCACTCCTGTGCAGGAGCGAATGCGCTGTGCTTTTGCGGGGCCGGGTTCGGCTTCCCCCTTGCATTCGCCTACTGGTTGGTAAATGATATCGCTTTCAACCAAATTTACTGAGCCGGTTATTTAGAGGAGCTGTTCATGCCCGAACGTTCGCAAGATTACCCTTGTAGGTCTACTCGCCGGACGCTGATCAAATCTCTGCTCGTTAGTGGCCTCCTCGGAGCGCAGACCCTATCTGCCTCGGCTCGTTCGAAAGCTGACCGGAAGCAATATTCCAAAGGAGGTTGGATGACCGCCTGGATGTCGGATCCGGCTAGGACGTCGGACTCGCCGCTCCATCTCGGCCGTTTCAATGAACCTATCTACTATCTCCTGGATCCAATCTCATGGGAGCCGAGCGCGCGACAGGGCGGCGGTTTAAAGGCCGTTACCGTTCCGAAAGGATTTGTGTCGGATCTCGCGAGCGTTCCTCGGATCTTTTGGTCGGCTCTTCGGCCGGACGGCACATATGCCTACGCTGCAATCATCCACGACTACCTGTATTGGACGCAGACGATCCCAAGGGAAAATGCTGATGCAATTCTAAAGAGCAGCATGGAAGATTTCCAAGTCGACGGTTTGACGGTCACAGCGATCTACAATGCGGTTCGAGTGGGAGGCGCTTCCGCCTGGAGCGACAATGCGAAGGCGAAGGCCGCCGGCGAAAAGCGGGTGCTTGCTGAGTTTCCGCCGATGGGCAGAACGAAGTGGGTGGACTGGAAAAAGAACCCGCGCAATTTTGCAAGCGAGTAGTTCGCGGGATTCGCCAAAAGGGGCGCTTGCACATGCGCTGGCGCGCGACGGATGCAGATCGGCGAATACTGTTGCAAGTCCCAGAGTAGATTACCGTAGGCGTGTCTGGGGGGACATTCCATGAATAGAATTAAGTCCATTGTACCGGGTGTCTGCTGCGGCTTGTTGCTCGCCGCGTGTAGCCAAGTGCCCCCTCTTTGGCATGCTACCAACAATCTGCCCTTTAGTACCGAAATCTCCATCAGAGATGTGGTTGAGCGCGTGAAGTGCGAACTTGCCGATGCCGTCGATCACAAAATGGAAGATAAAAGATTCGCTTGGCTGGAGTCCTGGACGGTTAAAGCCGACCTGACGCTGCAGGCCAACGAGTCTGGCAGCCTTTCACCGAGCGCGACTTTCGTGCAGCCCTTGCAGAACGCTTATTTTCTTGGCGCAGGCCCCAGCTCCGCGGCCTTTCCGAGCGGGACGCCGGGCAATTCCGTCGGCGCAACTGCTCAGAACTTTAATCTCGGCTTTGGCGCCAACTATAGCAGCCAGGTCTTCCGAACGGAGACCGTGAGCTTCACGATGTCTCTGCGGGAGCTCAAGGCCTGGCGCGAGTGGGGGCCAGGTCGACTGCACGAGTGCTTGCCAGTGGGAAGCACCGATCTACAGGGAAATCTCGACTTGGGTCCGTGGATCGATGCCGCGCTCGAGCCTGTTGCCCACCACGATCTTAATCTGGGAATTCATCCGTCTCCTGGAGCAGGTGGCAAGGCTGCATCGGCCGGGGGCGCAAGAACGGAAGGCACCAACGCCCCAGATTCCGATCTCGCATACTATACGGACTACGCCAAGAATTCCGAGACTGATGCGGTAAAATCGGCACAGCAGGCGAACGCCACCGCAAGACAAGCCAGAACAACGAGATTTCTTGATACGAGGGTGCAGGCTAGAATTGCGAGCTTCGCGCTAGAGGCTTCAAATGCCGCCAAGTATTCTCATCAAGCATGGGAAAAGCTGACCAACAGCGGGAAAGATCTGTCTCACCAAGACATTGTTGCTCTCGCTACGAACGCAGCTGAAAACTCGGAGGCTGCGGCGCGATATGCCAGCGCGGCAAAACTACTGGCCAATCCAGATCCGCCGATCGACTCACTCTCCCATGCGGTGAATTTTATCGTGACGATCGGCGCGGGACTCTCTCCCAACTGGGCTCTCCTGCATTGGAAGGGGCCGACGACGCTCGGCAATCTCGTTTCCGCTTCAGCGGTACGAACGCACACGCTCAATATCGCTATGGGGTCGCCGTCGTCGGCGCCGAGTACGGACGTAGAGCGCCTTCTCAACAATCAAGCCTTTAGGCAGGCTGTTCAAAGCCCATGATGCAGGAGTTGTCATGGCTCGATACGAACACAGGTTGATGAGAGTCGGCGGGACTGCGCTGATGCTATCGTTGGCCTGCCTTAACTACAGTTCGGTCGGCGCCGGCGAAGCAGCTGGAAAGCCGAATATCTCCGGCCACAAACACGTCATCGGTGCCGAGACGGAATCTCTCGTAAGGGTCGTCGATGGCACTCTCACGACTTGGTATCCAACTGTGGGTGCGCTGCTGCATATGGGAATCGGAGGTCTCGGAACGTCCTGCACGGGCACGATTATTGGGTGCGACGCATTCCTGACGGCAGCCCACTGCGTCACCTCCGATCTCGACAAATCGCACTACAAGGTATTTTTGCAGCATGCGGGTGTGTTCGACGTAAGATCGATCGACTGGCCCAAGCGCGACTACCAGCGTCCGAATGAAGAGACGGGATCTCAAGCTGATGTCGCGGTCATTCGTCTAGTGACCCCTGTCGACGGTATCGTGCCCGATATAATCAATGATGACCGTGAACAGGCATCCGGATCTGTATCCAAGATCGTTGGCTTTGGCCGGACAACTGCGGACAAAATGGATGCTGGGCTCAAACGTTACGGTGATGTCGTCGCGTCAGCCTGTCCGGACAAGTTTCCAAAATCGGATCTCATCTGTTGGCGGTATACGCCAGGCAGCGGATCTAACACCTGCTACGGTGACTCTGGCGGTCCGCTCCTGCTCGAGTCAAATCGGCCTGAACCTGTTGTCTCCGGGGTTACGTCGGGTGGAATCGATCTGACTTGCGCAAAGCTCGATCGCGCCTATGACGCGAGCGTTTTCAAGAATCGTAACTGGATAAAAAAGGCCGCAGGTACGATCAAGCGGCAGTGTGGCTCGTTGTTGCCGCTCGATAGCGACGACGAACATCGGTACGTTCAATTCACAGGGCAGATTAACGACGCCTATCCGGAGCATGTGTTCGAATTCTCTGTGCAGGCAGCCACCCGGCTTCGCGTCAGTGCCAACTTGGCGAGATCCTCAGGGGCCAAGGACGACCTGCTCCATCAACCTACGCTGCTGTTGCTACCTAAACGCAGCCGCGATCAAGACGATGCGATCTGTCGCGATCAGCCTCATGCGCAGGTTGCCTTTTGTGAGAAGCCTTCACCGCCAGACGATCTCTACACCGTCATACTCCGTCGTGGCGAATCTGTTGGCTCTGCGGATTTTCAACTGGTCGTCAGCGTCTATTGATAGGAGGTCACAATGCGGTTCGACAAATGCCCATCGGTGATGCCCAAATCGACAAGCGCGAAGGCATTTGGACTGATGATACTTTCTGTCGCCGCCTATCTCGGCGAGGCTCCAAGCATGGCAGATGAGCTCAAACCGCTCTTCCCAACGCCATCAGGCATCCCAAAGGCCCGGCCCGGCACGCGACCAGACGTCGATCAGCCTCGGGCATGGTCATCCCCGTCCTGGCCGGAGGTGACCGTGCCGTCGTCGCCGGTGATCACGCCATCACCGGAGGCGAGCAATCGGCCGGGCACGCGACCGGACGCCGATCAGGCACGGGCATGGCCAGCCCCGCTTTGGCCGCAGGTGACCCTGCCTTCGTCGCCGGTGATTATGCCATCACCGGAGGCGAGCAATCGGCCGGGCACGCGACCGGACGCCGATCAGGCACGGGCATGGTCAGCCCCGCCTTGGCCGCAAGTGATCCTGCCTTCGTCGCCGGTGCTTATGCCATCACCACAGGTGAGAAATCGGCCGGGTACGCGTCCCGACGCTAGTCCTGATCTCGGAGCCGAGGCGAATCGGTAAGATAGGTGGGTACGGAACGATGTCGGATTCAAGAGACAACCGCAGTCGTCCTGAAGCGCACTTGCTTCGCGAGCGCCTTTTAAGGTGGGCCTCAATCTACTGGGAATCGATCTGCAAACACCCGAGACTATACGTTGCGACGGGGATGATCGTCGTGGCCGAGCTGGCGCTGCTCTCCCTCTATCAGTTCAGCTTCTTTGAGCCTCGAGCACAAATCCTTCCGTTGGAGATTAGTACGCCATTCTCCGGCAAACCGACCTCTCTCGATGCCGACAGGTCAGGGCGATTTTTTGTGACCGCGAGCTCATCAAGGATCGCCACGGTTTGGTTCCGTGAAACCGAGGATAGCTGGCGTCCCACGGTCTTCCGGGCGCCACTGCGCGATGAATTCGAACCAGCGAAGTATCAGGCAACTATCGCTCCCAATGCGGAATATGTGGCACTTTCGGCGCCGCCACTAAGCGATAAAAGCGGCGGTTACCAGCGTGCAACCGCGCGAATATACGTATTCGATCGCGCGCGGCGAAACATCATCGCAACGTTGGAATCTGAAATACCCACCTACGTTACGCGGCTTCGCTTCTCTCCCGACGGACAATTTCTCGCTGCTCTTCTCAGCGGCGGATGCGGGTTAAGAATCTGGGCGGTGTCGCAATTGCGGGACCCGCGATATGCCGGAGCTCCGGTCTTCAAGGATGACGGGGAATATGCCGCGTCGAATGCCGGAAAGAGCTGCTGCCCCGAGGGGAAGATGAGCTTGTGTGAAGCACGTCCGCGCGGGACGGATCTTGTCTTCAGCGATGCCGTCGGTGACGATCCATGGCTCTTCGCCCTTTCAACCTCGGGCCTTACGATCTATCCGCATCCGTTGAGCGATGGAACGAAGGGTTTGGTATTTCCTGGCGAGAAGCCCGCCTTCGTTTCCCGAGATCAAATAGGACTGGTTCAGCCAGGTCGGTTGGCGCTTTCTTCCGATCTTTCGCGTTTGGCGGTTGGCGACGTCGCTTCGCCCCAAGTGGGCCTCTTGAGAAGAAAGGGGCGAGGTTACGATATTGAGAAGACGTTCTCCCTAAAGGATCAGCTGAAACCTGATCACGGCGCGGTCTATCTTCCCAATTTGGCCTGGATGCCGGTCGAAGGACAAGGTGACAATGAGGCCTCTCTGATAGCTTACGGATTTCTTCCGAATCAGGACCTAAATGGAAAGGACGACAACGACGAAACCAACAACATCGCGATCTTCGATCGGGATCTTAGCCGTGTCACGTTACAAGAAATCCAAGGCCAGACAGACACGTTCTTGTATATTGCGAAATTGATTGATCCCGGTTTTCCGGCCAAGACGTTGTTCATTTCGACCGAGCGGATCGCGACGATCGATGTGTCGGTGCCGCGCCCCCGATTGTCGCGAGTTATTGCAGAGAATCGGGCAATCAGCTTCCGCGGATTCGATGAAGATTATCGATTGATCCTCGATGAACGTAACAACGTATATTTTTCGACCGTCTTGCAAGGAAAGTACAGGCTGTTCAACGTACTCTTCGATCAAATGCGTCTTGTCGATGCCGCCCCGATCGACGATGAATCAGAGCTGAAGGACCGTCTGCGTACTCTCATCGCACGGACCGATCACCAGGATCGCTATGAACTAAGCGAACCAAAATCTAGCCGTGATAAATGGGGGTACGACAGTCGGGTCGCGGACAATCCTCCCGTATTCTTCAACCGGCCATTGCCGCTCGACAGAATTGATCCGAACGAAGTGTCATTAGCTGCGGTCAAAGTACCACGCCTACCTGGCGTCGACGAGCTAAAGATGGTCGTGTGGGGAACGGATCGGGCCATACGAGTCCTGAGCGAAGAAGGGGGAACGGTCTGTACAAGACCCGTTCGTGCAGAAGCTCAGCGGATGAACATCACTACAGATGGCCAGTTCCTTGTTGTAGCGCATGGGGACGGAATTATCCGTTGGTACGCGCTTGGGTTTAGTCCCTCGAATTGTCTACCCTTGATCATGTCGCTCTACTTGACCCAGTCTGATGACGGAAGATGGGGGTTCTTGGCCTGGCTTCCTAACGGCCGATATGCGATTGACGGTGCGGTCGGATCCCAACGGCTCGCGTGCTATCCGGTCGAGCTACCGGGGCGAGCCCCCGGTTGCGTTGATTTTCAGCAAGATCCTTCTCTCTACGATCCGGATGCAGTTCGCAGTTCATTGCGAAGTGCGCCGAGGCTGCGAGGACCGAGCCGCGCAGCTGAAAATGGCCCCACCCCGAGCAACCGATATGTGGACGCATCCACTGTACGTCGATTTGAATTCGTCGGTGTTGCTCATGCCCAGACAGCACTTGGAAGTAGTCTCGCCAATATCGAACGTGCGGAGGGCGCGCAGTTAAAGCTGAGCGATCGGAGTCCTATCCTCAAGCATGCGGAGCAACAGCAGACTGAGGTCGAGGTCATCGCCGGCCTTGCCGTGAAAACAGAGAGATTTTCGGCGCAAGTCACGCTGTCAGGGTGGAATGACGGAAAGCAGAGGTATCTGAGGTTCAAGTCGGGCGAAATGGATGTGCCAGTTATTTACAATGGCGTGCGATTTGCAGACGGACGTGCGCTGCCCGTCAATCCATCCGCGGAAATGCAGGTAGATCTAGAGTTGCCAAAAGCGCTCCAGCGCCTCGGTCCAATTGAGATATGCAAATTTTTGTACCGTGGCATCAATCGCGACGGCACGCCCGCCGATTCAGCCGGCAATGACCTGCCCATCGCGAGTCGCTGCTTTTTTGTTAAGTGGTCGGCGCCTGGCGCGATCGAACCACCGCGCAGTAAGCGGAAGCTGTGGGCCCTAATCATGGGATTCTCCAAGTCGGCCTCGAACCCACTTCAGTATGCCCACGAGGATGCATTGGATTTCGCTCGCCTTCTCGCGATGGACTTCAACAAGAAGCTGCAAGGGACCTTCGGAGGAGTTTCCGCGTACGACGATATGAAGATCGAGCTGTTTTATGTTCCTCCAGGCGACTACGCCCCTGATGCGATCCTGAGTAATCCGAAGGCGAAAGTCTTGCTAGATGATTTGCATGACCAACATCTCGATATTGTAGTCATGGGTAAGCAAGACAGTCTGTTTTCTGAGAAGGTCAACACCACTATCGGAGTCATGCTGGGCGCGATAGCGACGGAAAAGGCGGGTCGGAGCGAACCTTGGGACGACGAGGTGCTCGTGTTTTTTGCCGGTCACGGGGCAACAAAGAACGGACTGGTTGAACTTCAGACTTCTGATCCTCGCGGTCCCGGCCTAAACCCTGATGTGATCATGAGCCAACTGAACAAAGCGCAGGTCGAGCGGAGGATGTTGATCCTCGACGCATGTCGACCGTCTCCCAATGGCGACAAGAATGATCCCGATCTCAACAACATCGGGACGAAAGTGTTTAACAGTTGGACAAACGACCATGCCAAATGGGATCTCTTACTAAGCACAAATCCAGGCGGTTATTCCTACGAAGAGTCTCTGTTCGCCCTGAACGATATCATCCCTGGTTTCAGCCTATGGTCCCCCGGCACGATCGCCAAAACGGGTAATGGCGTCTTCACTTTGGGTTTTCTCAGCTCGGTGATCTGCGGCGACAGCGTGAACTACCCTGATGAAACCGTCTACAACGCGGACGTCTCCAGCAGGTATTTGAAATTCGTGTTCTTCTCTCAAAAGAATCCAACATGGTTGGCGCTCGAGGCGTATTTGAAGGACAAGCTGCAGGCTAGCTACAAGATTCCGGCCCCGCAGCTGATCGTGGGAGGAGCTGATGATGCAAGCAAATCATTTGTATTCAGAAGCCTAGATGCCATGCCTAAAAAGTGCTTTCAGTCCATGCACTGATCGTGCCCGCGCTGGCGCTACGCAGGCCGTCAACGCGAAGGCCTGCCGCGGCCTGAGTGCCGGCCATCCGATCTCAGCGGCTCCGCGACCTCGCGGGGCCACGACTTTTTAAGCCGACCGCGTGACCCGGAGCTGGCACCACACAAACCAGGCGGCCGCCGTAAAGGCTGGCCAAGCCAGCGAAGAGGCGGGGAAAACGCAGAACGGATCGATAAAAAATTGGCGAGCCGCTTTCGCTTGGCTCTCGGCATCCAAAATTCAAACGGATGAAAGTATGAAAGCCGGCTTTGCCGTGCGTGCCCCTGCTGTCATTCCATGCCGCTGTAATTTTTAACGCGACGAGGGCATAGGTTACGTAACCCTCCGGTGCAGCTTTCAATTACCCACAAATTCTCCTCCGACCATGGCGCCCAGCGCGATGTCGGTGAGGCGTGACAGCCCGCGCCAC
>NZ_JBANBA010000189.1:0-9282 GCF_059803475.1 Bradyrhizobium sp. UFLA05-89
CATCGCCGACCAGAGCGGCTCCGGCGGCAGTAGCATCGCGGACGGCTTTGGGGGCACGGGCGGGCAGAGCTCGATCACCAAGAGCGGCGCGGGCGTGCTGACGCTCTCCGCAGCGAACTCCTATGGCGGCGGCACCACCATCAACGAGGGCTCAACACTTGTCGTCGGTGACGCCCATGCGCTCGGTACCGGTACGTTGACGCTCAACGGCGGCGCCACCGGCGTCACAGTCACTTTCAATGGCAGCTTCACGATTGCCAACAACATCGTTGCGGCCGGAGATCCCATCTACAACATTCTCGCTGGCAGCACAGTCAACCTGACGGGTGTGCTGTCCGGCTCCGGCGACGTCGTCGTTAACGAAGCGAGCGGCTATGCTGGCACGCTTATCCTCTCTGGCGCGAATATCTACACCGGCCCGACCGTTGTGGACGCCGGCATCCTGCAAGCCGGCTCGACCAGCGCCTTCGGTAACAACTCTGCGGTGACGGTTGCGAGCGGCGCGGTGCTCGATCTCGCTGGTTTCTCCAACGCGATCGGTTCGCTCGCTGGCGCCGGCATCGTCACCAATAGCGGCGCTGCGGCCACGCTGACCACGGGCGGCGATACCACCTCAACTGTCTTTTCAGGAACGATCCAGGACGGCGCGGGATCGATCGCGCTGACCAAGACCGGCATCGGCCTGCTGCTGCTCTCCGGCAGCAACTCCTATACCGGCGCGACAATCGTCAGCGGCGGCACGTTGCAGGTCGACGGATCGATAGCATCATCCAGCCAGGTCACTGTCCAGAGCGGCGCGGCGCTCAGCGGTAGCGGCACGGTCGGCGCTACCGTCATCGACGGCGGCGCCATCTTTGCGCCGGGCAATGGCACGGCGGGGACGTCGATGGTCGTGAGCGGCAGCCTCGCCCTCGCATCCGGCGCCGTCTATCTGGTTCAGGTCAGTCCCTCGGCAGCTTCGTTCGCATCCGTCGCCGGTGTGGCGACACTCGGCGGTGCCACCGTCGACGCAGTCTTCGCAAGCGGCAGCTACATCTCCAAGCGCTACACCATCCTGACCGCGAGTGGTGGGGTCAGCGGCACGTTCGGCTCGCTGGTCACGACCGGTTTGCCAAGCAATATCAGAAGTGTCGCGTTGAGCTACGATGCCAACGACGTCTATCTGGACCTTGCCCTGAACTATTCGATTCCGTCCGGGCTCAACGGCAATCAGCAACGCGTCGGCAACGCGCTGACGAGCTTCTTCAACGCCAACGGCGGAATAGCCGCAGTCTACGCCGGGTTCACTCCGGCCGGCCTGACGCAAGCCGCTGGCGAATCGGGAACGGGCTCGCAGCAGACCACGTTTGCCGCGATGACCCAGTTCATGGGCCTGCTCACCGATCCCTTCACACAGCGGGATAACGGGCCGGGATCGGCCAGCGGCACGACCGGCTTTGCGGACGAGGAGCAGGCAAGCGCCTATACCGGACACAAGCGAATCGATGCGTTTGCCATGCTCGCCAAGACGCCGCCGCAGGCCCTCGAGCCGCACTGGAGCGTATGGGCTTCCGCCTTTGGCGGATCGCAATCGACAGCCGGCAATGCGACGACCGGCTCGAACGACACCACGAGTCGCGTGTTTGGGACCGCCGTCGGGGCCGATTACTGGGTCTCGGCACATACGTCAGTCGGCTTTGCGCTGGCCGGCGGCGGGACCAATTTCAGCGTGGCCAATGGTGGCTCCGGTCGCTCCGACTTGTTCCAGGCTGGTGCCTATCTGCGCCACACCGATGGCGCTGCCTACATCTCCGCGGCGCTGGCCTATGGTTGGCAAGACATCACCACCGATCGCACCGTGACGATCGCCGGCGCCGATCATCTCCGCGCCGAGTTCAACGCGAATGCATATTCCGGTCGCCTCGAAGGCGGTTATCGCTACATTGCGCCGTGGATCCGCGGAATCGGCCTGACGCCCTATGGCGCGGCGCAATTCACGACATTCGATCTACCGGCCTATGCCGAGCAGGTCATTTCCGGCGCGGCCGCGTTTGCTTTGAACTACTCTGCCAAGAGCGTAACGGATACCCGCGGCGAGCTAGGCCTGCGCAGCGATAAATCCTTCGCGATGCAAAATGGCGTGTTGACGCTGCGCGGGCGTTTTGGCTGGGCGCATGATTTCAATCCGGATCGTTCGATCGCCGCAACCTTCCAGGCGCTGCCTGGCGCAAGCTTCGTCGTCAATGGCGCAGCACAAGCGCGGGACGCCGCGCTCACCACTGCTGCGGTGGAGATGAAGTGGCTGAACGGGTGGTCCGCGGCAGCAAGCTTCGAGGGCGAGTTTTCGAACGCCATGCGCAGCTATGCCGGCAAGGGCGGCGTTCGCTACGCGTGGTAAACGGTCATCTCCTCACGCGCTCTTCGCCGGCCACGGCACGACCTGGCCCGACATCACCAGCCGGTCGCGGCCGCTGTCCTTGGCAGCATAGAGCGCGCGGTCGGCGGCTGCCACCAACGCGCTGCTGTCAGTCGTACTCTGAGACGGCAGTCCAGTCGCCACGCCCACGCTCACCGTGACCAGCCGGGACGGTGGATTCTGCGCATGGAGCATGGCAAGCTCTCGCAGCGCCTCGCGGATCTCCTCGCCGACCCTGATGCAACCTTCGGCGCCGGTGTTCGGCAACAGCAGCGCGAATTCCTCGCCGCCGTAGCGTGCGGCGAGGCCGGCCGGGCGCCGCGCATGCACGGCCAGAATCTTGCTCAGCGCACGCAGGCAGCCGTCACCCGCGAGGTGCCCGCAATGGTCGTTGAATTTCTTGAAATGATCGACGTCGATCAAGAGCAGCGAGAGCTGCGTGCCGTCGCGGCGGGCGCGCGCCCATTCCTCCGCCAGCCGCTCGTCGAATGCCCGGCGGTTGGCGAGTCCGGTCAGACCGAGCCTGTCCTGAAGATCCTTCTGCTCGGTCACATCTCGCATGATTGCAACGACGCCATCGATTTCGCCGGTGTCGGACGTTCGCGTCACGTGCAGGGCCGACTCGGCCCAGATCTCGCCCTTCTCGCGGTGCCGCTGACGATAGACAAAGCGTGCTTCCTCGGCTTCGCCACTCTTCAGCGCGGCGATGGTTTGCTCGATCCGCTCCAGGTCCTCCGGGTGGATGCCGGCTACGGCCGAGTTGCCCAAGAGTTCGTCGGGCGACCAGCCCACGACGCGCGCGCATGACGGCGAGACGTAGAGCAGTTGGTTATCAAGCCCGATCCGGGTCACCATGTCGCTGGATTGCTCGGCCAGCAGGCGGAAGTGCGCCTCCTTGGCAGCCAGGGCCTGCGCCATGCGCTGCCGCTGCAGGCTTAACGGCTTGTTGCAACATCCGCGCTGATTGCACGGAGTCCGTTCTCGACCGGCGGATTCCCCGATATTTCGATGGATTATCGTGGGACGATGTTAACCACGCCGCGGCTCGCGCAGCGGTCGCGCCTCATGTGTCCGGTTCACGCCTCGAGCGTGAAGCCGACGCGCAGCGTGACCTGGTAGTGGCGCACGGTGCCGTTCTCGATATGGCCGCGCGTCTGCACCACCTCAAACCATTTCATCTCGCGGATGGTTTTTGCAGCCCGGCTGACCGCGTTCTGGATCGCGTCTTCGATCGACTTTTCCGACGATCCGACCAGTTCCAGGATCTTGTAGACGTGATCCTTGTCTTGAGCAGGCATGACGAACCTCCATGAGTGCCGGCAGGGCGCAAGTCAGGATTTCCGTCTGAAGAGACTAAACTGCGCCTGAACGAAGTCCAAGGGTGAACGCGCAGCCAGGCCGCAGGTTTCTAGTCGGGCACATGAAGGACATTGCGCGGTAGGTGATCCGTGCTGCCGTCACGAATGGCCGACTTATCGCGCAGCAGCATGTGCAACAGCACCGCGAGGAGTGCGATCATCGCAAAGCCAGCCATGGCCGGCGCGGCTTGCTGCCCCGACGCCTGCGTCGACAGCACCAGCCCATAGGAGCCGGCGAGCAGGATCAGCCCATACATCGCGCTACGCTCGCGCGCCGACGCGATGTGGACAAGATCTGGAAGCGCGAGCGCGAGACCGATCCCCAGCAGCGGCAGGTCGTAGTCATAGGCATAGGGGCTGATCATCACCGAGGCCATTGCAGTGACGCCAAGCGCGAGGCCCGGCGGGGACCCGCGCAAGGCGCCGAGCACGACCGCAAGAAGCGCAAGCGCAGCGACGGCGATCTGTCCCCAGATGGCACCAGTAGCGGGCATGCCTGCGGTATGCAGCGCCGCATAGGCCGAGATCATCCGAAAGAGCTGATAAAAGCCCTGGTCGAGATAGCTCGCCGATTCCTGCACCGAGCCGACGAGTGCGGACCAGATTTGGGGACCGAAAACCAGCGTGCAAACGAGTGAGCTCACGAGCACCACCGTTGCTGCAGCGATGATCGCAGTCCAGCGCCTCGTCGCCATGAGATAGACGGCTGCGGCGATCGCAAGATGCGGCTTGATCACCATCGCGCCGAGCGCTAGGCCCGCAAGCACCGGGCGCTTCCGCAGGGTGAGACAGAACAGGCCGATCAGCGCGCCGGTGAGAAAGCCGTTCTGGCCGCAGCCGATCGTGACCGCGAGGGCGGGAAAAGAGATGATCAGGACTTGCGCGAGATTCTCTCGTGCGATCGTCCGCAACGCGGCGAGATAGAGCGCGAGTGTTACCGCGGTGAACAACAGATACGCTGCACCGACCGGCAGCCAGGCGAGCGGCGCAAGCAACAGGTCGAATTGTGGCGGGTAGGTCCAGGGCATCACGCCGGTCGTGCCGCCGGCCGCGTCCGCCTGCATCTTGCCGAAGGTCGCGAGCCGGTACACCTCGCCGACATCGCCGAGCCAGACCCGTTGCGCCACGATGTGAAACGCGTCGAAATCGGCGAGCTCGCGAAAGTGCCAGGGACCGACGCGCGCGAACCAGAATGTCTTGACGACGGCGATCGCCGCCAGCGCTGCGAGAATGACGCGAACATAGATCGCCCGCCTCGAGGGCGAGGACTGAATCTGCTCCAGCGCTTCGGCAAGCATGAGGATCTCGGACCGTAGCGGCGTGCAGGACCCTGCATCGCCCATAGGACTCAAGATTGCCGTGTGAGGCTTAAAGGACAGTAACGAACCGGAGAGCGCCACCCGGCCTTGAGACGCGACCTATCGGCCTTGGGATCGGGCCTCACGCGCCAGCCGCTCGGCCCTCAGCCGCTCCATATTGGAATAGAGCGCCTTCTGCGCGGCCTCATGCTCGCGCATGGCCTGCTCCGCATCAGCCCGTCGCGCCTCGTCCCGCGCCCTGCGCTCGTCAGGCGTGAGAATGCGGGGCGGGCGTACTGAATGATCAACTGTCATGCGGAGCCAACGCCAAAACCGCAGAAAAGTTCCCAGGCTGCGGGTTCCAACGTTGGTTCTCTGCCAGACGTCATGTCGAAGCGCGAGCGGGGCCTACGGATCCAGCTCGGTATCCCAGTACAAATAATCGAGCCAGCTATCGTGCAGATAGTTCGGCGGAAAGAGGCGGCCGTTGCGGTGGAGCTGGTGCACGGTCGGAGCGAACGCCGCCTGCCTCGGAAACATTTTTGCCTGCGCCGGCGTGAGATTGCCCTTGCGCAAATTACAGGGAGAGCAGGCCGCGACCACGTTCTCCCAAGTGGTCTGGCCGCCTTTGCTGCGCGGGATGATGTGATCGAAGGTGAGGTCCTCGGGCGAGCCGCAATATTGGCAATTGAAGCGGTCGCGCAGGAAGACGTTGAAACGGGTGAAGGCAGGATGGGTGGTCGGCTTGACGAAGGATTTGAGTGAGACGACGCTCGGTAACTGCATCTCCAGCGTCGGACTTCGTACCGCCTGGTCGTAGTGGGCGACGATGTTGACGCGATCGAGAAACACCGCCTTGATCGCGTCCTGCCACGACCAGAGAGACAGCGGATAGTAACTCAGCGGCCGGAAGTCCGCATTCAGCACCAAGACCGGCCAACTGCCTTGCGAGACATGTGCGTTCAAGTAACGCTCCTGGCCTCCATATCGCTGCGAAGCAGCATGTAGTGACATACTACATGCAGCGTGACGGGATTGTGAAGCCCGCTGAGAGACTTATTCAGGCTCTCTGCGGACCGGAACACGCTGCAAAAAAGCCGCTTTTCGGGGAAGCGTCACTGCCGCTCGCCGTCAGCGACGCCAACAATGCTGTAGCGCTGTTCTCGGGCGAGTCGCCTGCGCGCCGGTCAGGGACAGGTCGCGATCGGGCAAGTCGCGATCTGGCAAGTCGTGATCGGGAAGGTCGGCGGCAGTGCCGTTGGAGGACGATGACCTGCGGCTGCGCTCCCAATGACGCATGTGGTCAGCGCACTCGCTCCAGCTTCTGCAGACACCGTGTGGCGCGCACGACAGCCGGCATCTCATCGTCGGGAAAGCTCGTCTTCCAGTCGGTGACGCCGACCTCGCCGACATACAGGTCGCCTTGCGAATCCAGCGCGATGCCATGCGGCGCCAGGAACTTGCCGCTCGCGACACCCGGACCATCTTCGCCGCCGAGCCGCGCGATGCGTTTTCCCTTGGCATCGACGATCGACAGCCGCGGGCCGAGATTGGGCACCTTGCGGTTCACCGGCATGCCGGGTCCGAGCTCGCCGATCACGAAGGTCGGCTGCCTTCCGCCACAGCAGCACAGCGCACAGGGCCGGTGCAGGTTGTTCCACTGCGTCTCGTATCTGCCGTTGCCGTCGAACACCTGCACGCGATGGTTCTCGCGATCGGCGACGTAGACATAACCATCCGCGTCGGTGGCGATGTTGTGAACGATGTTGAACTGGCCGGGATCGGTGCCGGGTTCGCCCCAGCTCATCATCAGCTTGCCGTCCGGGGTGAACTTGTGGACGCGGGCATTGCCGTAGCCGTCGGAGACGTAGATCTCGCCCTTCGGCGACAGCGCGGTATGGGTGCAGCGGTGGAAGGGATCGCCGCTCATGAACGGTGCAGGCTTCTCGGGGACGCCGATCGTCAGCAGCACCTTGCCGTCGGTCGTGCATTTGCGCACGGTGTGGTCGCCATCATCGGTGCAATAGAGATTATCGTCGGCGTCGATATGCAGGCCGTGGGCGCGGGCAAACAACCCTTCACCCCAGCTCCGCAGGAAATTGCCTTCGCGGTCGAGCACCACCATCGGATGGGCGCCGCGATTGAAGACGTAGATGCGGTCCTTGCTGTCAACCGCGACGGACGCGACATCGGTGAGCTGCCAGCCATCCGGCAGCTTCGCCCAGTTCTCGACGACGCGGTAACGATGCTCGCCCGAGCCGAGTATGGTTGGCATTCGTGTCCTCCTCACAATTCATCGTTCCACATTGCGCAAGTGCGCAATGCGGGCTCGCGACTTTTGTCGCGCCCGGAATGGCGACCGGTTTATGTGGCGCCCACATCTCGCCCCAACATCCCTTCCTCGATCGCCTTGATCTGCAGTGCGAGATATCTCGAATTGATCCGGCATTGCGCGAGGCTGCCGGCGATGAACCACAGGCCGGGCTGCTTCGTGCGCGCATACATGTTGCACAGCTCAAAGCCGTCGCCAAAGCCCCAGATCGGGCCGACGCGGTCGGCAACGGCATCGCCGAACAGCTTTCGCACCAGATAGGCTTGCGGCTTGTAGCCGGTCGAGAGCACGATGAGGTCGGCCGAGATGATCGCACCGTCCTTCAACCGCGCGCCCTCGGCGACGAAGCGTTCGATGTCCTCGAATTGCGTGAGCCCGACCGCGCCCTTCACGATGAGATCGGAGCAGCCGACGTTGAAGTAATAGCCGCCGCCGCGGCTCAAGTATTTGAACTGCCAACCGGTGCCGCCTTCACCGAAATCGAGCTTGAAGCCGACGCGGGCGAGGCCGTCGAGCAGGTCCTTGTCGAGCGCCTTCGATTGCTCCGTCAGCATTGCATGGGTCTTCTTCGCGAGCGGCGTCGGCATCGAGGCTGCGATCAAGTCGTTGTCCTCGAGCGTGCCCTCGTTGTAGGTCGCGTAGGCGAGCTGTGCCGAGGGTTCGATATTGGTGATCAGCGTGGCCGAGCGCTGCACCAGCGTCACCTCGGCACCGCTGGAGTAGAGATCTTGCGCGATGTCGTGGCCGCTATTGCCGGTGCCGATGACGATCGCGCGCTTGCCGGTCCAGCTCTCGCCGTCCTCGTAGCGGCTGGAATGCACGAGCGTGCCGCTGAAATCTTTCAGGCTCGGAATATCGGGCATGTTCGGGATGCCGCTGACGCCGGTTGCCATCACCACATGACGCGGATGCATGGTCCGCGTCGTGCCATCGGCGCCGCGTAGCGTGACCGTCCAACATCCCTTCGCCTCGTCGTAGGCGCCGCCTTCGAACTCGGTGCCGGTCCAGTAATTCAGCTCCATCGCCTCGACGTAAGCTTCGAACCAGTTGGCGAGCTTGTCCTTGGGGATGTAGACCGGCCAGTTCGGCGGGAAAGGCATATAGGGCAGGTGATTGACCTGGACCTGGTTGTGCAGGGTGAGCGCGTGGTAGCGCTTGCGCCAATTGTCGCCGATGCGTGGCCAGCGATCGACGATCAACGTGTCGACATTCAACTGCTTCAGCCGCGCCGCGATCGCGAGCCCCGCCTGGCCGCCGCCGATCACGAGCACGGCGGGATCGCGGTCGGCATAGGAGCCGGATGCCTTGCGCAGATCGAGCCAATTCGGCCCGCGGAAGTCGCGCGAATAGGCCTGGCCGCGCGGCCGCGTGCGGTTGAGTTGCTCCTCAAATCCCTTCAGCTCCTCCAGCGCGGTGAGCAGCGTCCATGCCTTCAGGCGGTCGCCGTCATCGGCATCGGACAGCAGCCGAACGATGCCGCTGCCGCGTCCGACGGCGGTTTCGAACGAGAAGATCGCCTCGATCGTCTTGGTCCCGGCGCGAGTCACCCAGCGCGGCGGCGCACGGGTCGATGCGATCTCGAAAGAATTTGGCGCGGCTTCGGATGCGAGCGTGCTCAATTCCCGCACGGTCGCGTCGCGGCCGGCGATCGTTTGCAGGTTCCAGCTTAGCGCCAGCACGTCGCGCCAGTAGCTGTCGGCCAGGAAGAGCTTATGCAGCGCGCCGTGACTCGGGTCGCCAAGCGCCTGCTCGAACTGGTCGAGCCAGGTTTGCGCGGACACTAGAATGTCCTTCGTCCTGTCCAGCATGCGCGACCTCATGGCCGACTTCGCGGCGCTTCCTCTGAGATCAACGCTATACCGTTTTGGCAGGAGCCAAAAGCCGACTACCCCCGTAGGG
>NZ_JBANBA010000018.1:0-108138 GCF_059803475.1 Bradyrhizobium sp. UFLA05-89
CGACACAGCCGCTCGGCCGCATCGCCGCTGACGCCAATACATCGGATTACTGCCGCCCTTTTTCAACGGAATCGGCCAGCAGCGTACTAACAAGCTCTCTCACCATCAAAACCTCCTTCTCTCCGTAGCACAGAACATGAATGTCCTTGGGATTCGAAACCGTCGATCGAATGCGCGACATCTCCTGCCACATTGTTACCGCGTCCGACTTTGGGGAATAGAAGACGGCATAGTGTGCGAACGGGAGATCGAGACCCCGCCCGCCGGTCGTACGAGTCATTAGAAGGACACCCTTGGCGCTCTTGCGAAAGGCGTCGATTGCAGACTTTCGCTCTCGATCGCTCTTCTCCCCCGTCAACTCAAACAATGGAAGCCGCGCCGCCGCGAGGATGGGCTTAATTCCTTCGAGCAAGGTTATCGTGCGCACGAAAACAACGCCTCGCTCCTTGACTTTGCTTCGTGCCGCGACGATGGCCAGTAACGCGTCGGTCTTCCTTCCGCGCATAAAGTTAAAGTGGTCGTCCTCTCTGTCGTCGCGCAGGATCGGAGCACGTTCCAAGTAAACCTCTTCGTTGTGTCTAGTCTTGATTTTACAGTCACCGAAGTCGACACCGAGTCCCATGGTTAGGTCTTCCAAGATGTGCTGGGGCATCATCATCAACTTGGTGATGCCGCAGAACGCATGTCGGACGGGAGCTGAAATGAAGACGGGACGCATTGCGCCAGGTCCAGAACGAAGTTGCACTGAACGATTTGCGGCGCCCTCACAAAGCTGCGGCGCACGCCGCTCGACGTCGCGATAGTCTACAGGACCGATCGTTTCATCGAGCCTCAGGTGAGCTTTGCCCTTCGAGACGTCCACGGCCCTCAGGAGGACAGCCACATTCGCGTCGTACACTCGCGACAACTGGATCGGCTTGAAGGGCACTACTGCAGCATAACTTTGTTCCGGGACCGCAATCCCGATCGGGTCGAGCAGCTTGCCGATCAAATCGGCCCGTTGGTGCGCCTTGACACGAACGCCGGCCCTTGGCTGACGCGACGCAAGGCCAAGCGTAGCTGATTTGACCAGAAATCGTGCGTCTGTCGGGAGTTCACTTACGAGACGCCGCCAGTGTTCAGCGTATCGCGCAACGCTATCCCGCTCCGTTTCGTCAATCACCACGAACTGGTCAAACTCATCGACGATGACGAGATCGAAGGAAGCGACAACATCATCGTCAGCCACGCCGCGGGCCAGCGCACCGGCAAGAATACCAGGAGTCGAGACGAGGAGATCGCTGCGCAACAGAGTGCGACGCAATGCGCCGGGATCACCAGACTGATCGTCGGTAAGCCGATCGACGGTGAGGACTTGCGCAACCCAAAGCGCCACCGTGAAGTGTTGAACGACCAAGGTTCGCGATGGCACGATCAACAATATACGACTAGCGGGACGCAGTTGTTTCCAAAATGCTGCCACGAGGCAGGCGATCAGGGTCTTGCCGGTACCGGTTGGCAGTTCGATGCCAGCGTTTCTGCCGGTAAGAGCGATCGCTACTGCGCGAACGGCCGCCTTCACTTGATAGCGTCTTCGCGCATAGGCGCGATCACGCGCGACGACGTTGGCAAACAGCGCGTCGGCGGTTGCCCAGAGCGCACGCACGCAATCGCGCGCCTGCGAACCGCGGGGCTTTAGGTGCTTAGGGTTTCTGCGCAAGGTCTTCCCGGACGCCTTTGGCGATACGCCAGCCGTCATACGTCAACCACAGCGATACACCAATGAAGAATATCAGAAACACGCATAGCGCAACGCGAACGTGCGGGAACAGCGGGTCGGCGCTTGCCGACTGGATCATGAACAGTCCGTTGACGAGGACGAATACGACAAAGGCCAGAACCAGTCCGTTAATGACGTAGCTTTGGATATTGGCGAGCTTTTCAATCTCGATCTTGCACTCGACAATTGCCTTTTGTTGGTTCTCGTTGCCTTGCGCCTTGTTAAGCTTCACCTTCTGTGCGAGCGCAACAAGCTCGCGCAGCCACTGACTGAGCTGTATGTTAAAAAAGCTACCGACGAGGCCGGCAAGCGTGAGCATCAGACCAACCGTCGTAAGGGGATTCGCATTCATGTTCCGTCTCCGGTCGCTAGTGCTTGAAGAATCGAAAGCAGGGTTTCAGCGGGTACGCCAAGCCAACGGGAATTGCCAAAGCTCGGCTTCGCTTTTGGCGGCTTGGGCCGCTCGCGCTCGGGCATGAAGGCTGAGATTCTGTCATACAGAACACGCAATTCGTCCGATGCTCCCAGTGACAGGCTGAGATCGAACTCGGTGACGTGCCCCTGGCCTTCTTTCTTGGCCTCTTCGGCACGCACTTTGTACCGCTCAAGCTGGGCTTTGAGCTCGACGCGTGCGGCCTGCCGCCACTGCGCGGCCCGCCGAGCCCGCAGGAGCCGCGCGAGATAGCTGGCGCGCGGCAGATTGACCCCAAATCGCTCATAGATGCGCGTCGCATCGGGTTGCTCGTCGACGAAGATCTCTTCGTAAAAGCGCGAGAGCCAATACTCTGTTTGCTGACTCTGGCTTTCAAAGCGCTTGTCACCGACGAGCCACTCAAGAAGCAGCGTCGCGGCCAGCCCATCGAGGCCGCTCTTGAGGTTTTTCTTGGCCGCTGGCGATGCGTCGGTTGCAAGAAGCGTCTGCGCACGCTCCATCAGCGCCTTGCGAGCCTCGTCCTCTGATCTTGCCACTATGGTCGTCCCCTAGTCTTGCTTACCAGCAGTCGCACTCTCACAGCTCTC
This sequence comes from Bradyrhizobium sp. UFLA05-89, assembly GCF_059803475.1. Classification (NCBI taxonomy): domain Bacteria; kingdom Pseudomonadati; phylum Pseudomonadota; class Alphaproteobacteria; order Hyphomicrobiales; family Nitrobacteraceae; genus Bradyrhizobium; species Bradyrhizobium sp. UFLA05-89. Next base: position 2,780 of record NZ_JBANBA010000018.1, read on the forward strand.
ATAGCGCTGCGTTTGATCGATCGGTTCCGGGCTCGTGACCGAGCTGGCGAACTGCTGCGGTCGAGGTTGCTTGGTCCATCCAGCGACTTGCTGTCTTCACGGTCGACCGAAGGAACGCTGATAGACGCGGCGTTCGGCTTCGGCCAATCGGTCTATATCGGGGCGTTGTCCCAGCGGATGACGATATCACGCAGTGCCATCGCTCTGGTGCGCGCGGCCATCTGTGTAAGGAATATGGCGATGCGGCGATTTAAGCGATACCCCATCGGCTTTGCGTCGGGATACTGATCTCCGACTCCACAGAAGCTGATCGAACTGCGTAGCGCGAGTTGCGGCCACTTGCCCGAAAATGCCCCGCTCTCGAATTGCCGCTCCCGGGCCAATGTCATGATCCGCCGAAAGTGGCTAATCTCGGCTGGCGCTACCAAACCGAAGACGGCATCGGCGTTTTGCTTGACGGTCGTCCCTAATTTCATGCGTGCCCCCATTCGGATCATAATCTCGACCGAACTACCGATAACGCTACTACGCTCAATGGGTGCAGACGAGAGAAATTTCGCGTGGCGCCCAAAAAGACGCGTCATCCTTCATAGTCCACTCGGCTTTCTTGCTCCTGCCGAAGCGTCTGCAATGCTACTTTGTTTGAGGTTGCATTAAATCTTTCTATGAAATGCTCGCGGTCCGCAGTCTCAAGAATCCCGTTCGACTGTGTTTCTTCGTTGAGAAAGCTATGCAGACGCTCCCGAACCGCCGCACTTTCGTGGTGCATATGCCGGTTAGTCAGTTAGTCAGAAGGTCGCGGGCTGCAGCCGATTGCGTATTCTCAGCAAGACGCTGCGGCGCGAAAACCGGATCGCGCCGCTCGGCACTCCGAGCGATGAGGATCGTGCGGACACACCACAGCGCGCGCTTAGTCAGCAGCGATGAGTTGAGTTCGTTACCGAACCGAGCGAGATACATCCCGAAGTCTGCAGCTCGATCAATCTCGCCTTGATAGCTCGATCGGAATTGGAAAGCGGATTGAAGTTTCGCGAGGTAATTGTCTGGATCGATGAGTGGTTTCGCCTCCCGTGCCAAGTGGCAGACGAACAGTCTTCTGAATTCCTTTGCGCGTTCAATGCTGTTTCTGACAATTCACAGCCTTTTCGCTCGTTGGGACCGTTACAGAATTTTCTCTTGTCGGAATGACCGTGGCGCCGGCTGCCGACCGCACACGGACTGCCATGGCCCAACGGCGACTACACCTCCGCTCTGAGTTTTCGGAAACGGGCTCGGAATCTCAACGAGGATTAGCCCAGGGTCGCGTACCGGCGTCCCGTCAAATCCATCCACCCGATCGGCGAGTATTAGCAAACGTGGCGCAAGCCAGACGCTCACGACAAACGGGCCTGCGACGACAACGGTCCGACAACAGATCTAGAGGTCTACGGACGTGAGATGCGATCTTATGGCGCGCTCGGAGGGCGGTCGTATTTCTTGCTATTTCAATGGCTTAGCCGAGGCTGACAAGCCGTAAGGTCTCTGGCCGAAGGGTGCATTTCAGGAGATCATAATTGACTGCCCTCCAGGCTGGAGCCTTTTAACCAGGATCAGATCGGTCACATCGGTCAGGGTCTATACTCGGGCCTAGGTACCTCTCGCCAACCGAAGATGTCGAAGAAGCCCTTCCACGTGTAAACAGGCTTCTCACAATATGGGCAATCATAACTTCCCGATCGCTCCTCCGGAGAATCCTCCTGAGTGGCTTCAAAGGTCGTGCCGCAAACGTCGCAGGCCTTAGTTATTTCGGTCATACGAGCAGCATGCGCCTCCAGTCCGCCGGGCGCTACCCCAAAATCATAAAGATGGCTGAGGAAACTGGCCGCAGGGAATCAATTCGGCCGACTTGGCCACTCTTCAAGGTCGGATCCGCCGGGATAACCTATTCGGGACGCATTCGATAAGTGAGGCAGACAACAGCATCGGCAGTTCCTATCCCAATTGGAGCGGCTCGGATCGGACATGCTTCGTCGCGATAACGGGAGATATTCGCCTCGGTTTCTTTGAAGTAGGCTAGGCGCGGCGACATCCCAGCGCGGCTGACCAATGCTTCTCGAAACTGGCCCATGTCTCTTCGTTCGCCACCCAGTCGGCTAGCAGGAAGACCGGCTCATCCCCCACATTGCTATCGTCGATGTAGACCTTCAGCATCGCCTGCAATTCACACGGAAACGCTGCTACGGACGAGAGTTTCAACCTACCTTAATTCATCATGCCTACTTAGTCCCCACTGCTCTGGCTGCCAAATGTGCGTATGCAAAACAGGCAACCCGGGCGGATGCCATCGGGCTGCGGGCACTCCGCGCGGCGCGTTTAGGCTGACCGAATTTCCATGGAAAAGATGCATCGTTAGGGGGTTGGCGGACTAACAAACAAGTTCTTCCGGCAGAACATCATAGCAGTAAGAAAGACCCGCGCAGCCTCATGCAATTCTGCCTCAGCCCACGATGCCATGCCATTGTGCAAGCCGTCGTTCCGATAGAGCACCGCAGCCAGAATCGTTCGGGCAACGCCAGCGTTGGGGCCGTTTTGCGTCAATGCCGAGATCGCCGCAAGACGGTTAGCGCGAGGTGCAATCTTGGTACTGACCAACGCAAACTGGGTCGTCAGGATTCGGTGAACCTCTGTTGAGGTGTTCCAGAGCGCCTGCACTTTTTTCATCAACGTCCCAGATGAACTCACGCCCGCTTCATCGAGTAGAGCATTGGTGAGATGCTCAAAAGTCGCCGAAAGAGATTCCATCTCCTTCGCGAGCGCGCTGTGATCAATGGACGAGGAGCTAAACTGATGCTTCAAAATAGTCTCGATACTCAGGTGGACCTTCCACTGGTCGTTTCGTTCCAACCAGTCCAGGAGGTCCGCGATCGCCGCATCATCCAAGGTTAGGGCAGCGTCGGCGCTCGGCGCCTTAGCAACGACACTATGCTTCAGCGACAGCTCGGCCTTGTCGCGGGCATCCTGCTTCCAATCAGGGAAGATAACGTCGATCGTATTCGCGAAATGTCCGGTGGCGCGGCCGACCTCGGCGGCAAGGGCCTCAAAGTTGGTGTCGAACGCATGCATTACCATACGGAGTGCAAGGCCAATCTGGCGCTTATACTCGCCAGCTACCTCGTTCTGCCCTCGACGTCTCCATTCGTCCCAGCGCTCACACAGATAGATCAAGAACGATCGAGCATGATCGCGAGTGGCGCCAATCGCGGCGACTGCGCGCTCCGCGCTGCGCTTTTGCACGGCATTAAAGTCAACGAGCTCCATGCCCTCAAGGGTGAAAACGTTACCGTTGTGGCCCCTTGCCAACGCAGCGAGTTTACGTGACCGCACCGCCTCGACCTTGGCCACCGCATCGAACCAGTGCACCCATTCAAGCCCCTTCGCCAGACCGCGCGGCCCCTCAAACGAGACGGTGCCATAGGTCACGTCCGTGGAAATATCAGTCAGCCGACCGCTCATCGCACACCTGAGCAAATCTGGCCTCCGGGTATCGAAGATCAGACGGATACCCATCTCCAGGGCGTCCGCGACAAGCAAAACCTGCCAATCGTGGTAGTAGGTGTCGACGCCATCGCTGACATAGAGTGGATCTTGCCCAGGGCCGCTGAGATTGATTCGGAAGTCAGCCCAATCGACAAATTCGTGGCTCGCCACGTCAGTCGTGATCAATGTGGCGCCAGGCGCCCCCTCGCCAATGTCAAACGGATGGGGTAGCTCAGGATCGGCATCGAAGCGACGCCAGAGGTGCAGCGCGTCGCTCAATGCCTGCGTAGCGTCCCGTTCGGCTTGCGTAGGCGCGGGACCGGGGACCACATCGTGGCTCTCCAAGATCATGGAATTTGGCCAGAACACCCGTACGACCGGTACGACGATGCGCTGCCGCTCGAAATACTCGAGCAGACCATCTTGGAAGATGGTTGGCGTTAAGCGGAGATCAGCGAGCAGCGCGCCGAATTCCCTGGATGATATGAAGCGGTCGCGTGACGCCATTGTTCGATCCACTTGGTGGAGGAACCTCTGGGGTGATCCCTCAAAGGCTGGCCGTTTCAGCCTTCTACTCGATGTCGTAGTTCAGCTTGTCGGTATAGCCTGCCCAGGCTCCAGAGACGAAAGACGGTGAACCGTCAATCCAACCGGCTGTCTGCCAGAGGATATCCAATTGCTCTTGAATCTTCGCGGCAAGTTCACCGTTCATCTCAGCCAGTTTGGCCGCAGGCAAGATGACCTCCGGCTGCCGCAGTCGTCTTCCGCCGGGCCGCGCGGCACACAATTCAACGTCTTCAACCCCATCGAGAGAAATCGAAACCAGCGCAGGGCCTGCCAGATCAAGATCGTTGGCGATCGCCGCCATTCGCTCCAGGTTCCGCACGATGAGAGCCTCAAGACGTCTGCCGTCGACCATGATCTGAGGGTCGTCATCGATCCGCTGACCAATCGTGACCTGATATTCAAGATGCCCAGGCCGAACCAGCCGCATCCGCCACGACGTTTCAGGATTGAACCCGTCTCCGCGTCGACGAGGCACGGCACAGCTCCACCACTGGCGGCCATCGCTGTCGACCTTTACGCGTTCATACGGCGATGGTGGAAACCGCGTCTGGAGTTCGCCGACGCGCCGCGGGTCCAAACGTCGACCTTCAGTGGCCTCGAAGGGCACGAGCCGCAACGTCAAACGCGGCTGAGTTACGATTTCGGGGAGCGCCCCGCGATGCATATCGAACGCCAACTCCTGCAAGGCGTTGGTTGCTCCCTGAGCCTGCTCGTTCGGTTCGCGCAATCCCCCCTGAACAACATCATCATTGAAGATCGCCTTCAGCGCCGCGACGAGGTGTTTCGTCAGGCCGTCTCGGACATTCTTTCGGTCTTCCGGTTTGGCGTCGGGTGCACATGCGTAGAGGATCGGGCGACGCACGTGACGCAGGTCAAACGGAAGCTCGTGCTGCCCAGGATCCCCGAACGCAGTATTCATCACCGAGATGACTCGTCGCGAACTGAGTGATTTAAGCGCCCAGCCATGCTCGATCAGCACGTTTGGATTCGGGATGCTGCCGCCGCCGTTAGGTCTGACCGCGACATAAGTGAGATCCGACAAAAATACGGCGGCTCGATCGATTTTGCCGTAAATGGTCTCGGCGATCGCCGGCGAGCCGGGGACGTGAAGCGTGTCCTTGTCCATCGCCAATTCGCGATCGGCGAGATCGACCTCGGCGTCCGCCTCCAGCAGCCCGATCGCCCTTTCTAAGCATGCCTCGATCATCGAGCGCCCCACCGCGTTAGGGGTGTCGCTCTGCCAGGAGAAGAAAATATGGTGAGTCATACTTCACCTCTTTTGCCGCCACCGGAAATAGCTAAACTCCGCTCGTACTCATAATATCAGCGAGTAGCTCGTCGATATTTCCGGCTCGCGCGGCAAGTCTCGCGTCAATGCGATGAGAGTGGCCATGATCCTCTTCATAGAGATAGCTTGATTCAAATTCCTGGAACGCCTCGCCGGTGAGAGAAATTCCCGCCTCGATCATGCGCTCGTAAGCGGACACCACAAAATTAAAGAGCGCCGGGTTGATGTTCACGACGGTGCCGTACCAGTGGAAGACGCCGCCACATGCCAGCCGAGTTTCTTCTTTGTGCCGCCCCCTCGTTTCGTTGACCGCACTCTCAACGATATCGCTGGCTACCAGGCACAAGGTCATCAGATCAGTGACAATTGGATAGCCTCCCGCCGGAACGAGCCTAACTACATGCCGCAGTTCTTGGTGGTGATGAAAGAAGTTTCTGAGGCATTTCAGGGCCGAAAATCCCCGCACATTGAAGAAATCGAACTCGTTTGCGATCTGCAGCCGATCGTTCAGACTGTGCGCAGCTTCGAGAAATGAAAACAGCGTATCGCGATCGGGGGAAATACAATGGGAGCGATATAATCGAAAAAGACGCTCAGCTGCACTGGAAGCGTTCGCCAGATCGCTCTTTATATTCATACTTTCCTTCTCAACTTTTTGAATCCCATCGAGGCCAAGGGACGAAGCTGTCTTATAGCAAATGCAACGAAGCTCCTTTGCTTCCGCGTTGGAGAACTCCACGATTTCTAGCGAAGAACGAGCGGAAGACCGTGCAACAAGAACCAGCGCGAGGAACTGGCCTCTACATCTCTCGCGACAACCGCTAGCATGGCCCCCCCTTGCGGAATCCGCTGGTGATATTACCCGTTGACGAACATAGCCTGGAAGCTATATAGAACCTCTGATTGTATCAAGCCCACCGAAGCGAAATCTTTTTGTGAGTAAGGTTCAGACCGAGGTGCAATCGCCGAATACGACCCGCCGCTCGGTCGGCCCCACATTGAGAGTTAAAAACTTGAAGCAGGCTAACATGAAGGAGATGCGCTTCTCGGCGGCCAACGGTGAATGGCGTGCTGCGTTCGGGTTCAGTCTGGACAGAAGACCATCCCTCTGCTCGCAGGGGACAGCGGAAGCCGGAAGTGTCTCTACTCGCGGCGGATAGTTGCCGTTGCGGTCATCCCGGTGGCGTGAAATTCGGAAGCAAGGGATCATCCAATGGGTCGGAAGCTGGACGAAATCATCGCTAGGCTGCCGCGCGACCGGCAAGATCAAATCGAGGCGCGTTTCGAGGAACCCGAGGAAGGGGTCGAAGGATTGCGCAAGCTGCGCCAGCTCGCTGGTAAGGCCCAAGATGACATCGCAACCGCGCTTAACATCAAACAGCCATCTGTGTCGAAGATCGAGAAGCAGACGGATATGTATCTGTCGACACTGCGAAGCTATGTCGAGGCAATCGGCGGAAAGCTTGAATTGACGGTGAAGCTGCCTGCGCGGCCTGCGCTTCGCCTGCATAATCTTGGCGATATCGCTGTGAAGGCGGCGCCGACTCGCCGTCGCAAGCAGGCGGGCGCGCGATGAGCGGAGCCGCCTAATGAGCCGGCCGACACAAAATCAGCACGGAGGACAAGATGGCTGAAACTCAGATCGAGTGGACGGACGCCACTTGGAATCCGGTCGCGGGCTGCTCAATCGTGACCGCCGGCTGCACCAACTGCTACGCCATGGAAATGGCTAGGCGCCTTGAGGCAATGGGTGTCGACAAATATGCCAAGCTGACTCGCAGAACGGGAAAGCGCACAGTCTGGAACGGTGTCGTGCGGGAAGATCGTGAAGCGCTGTCTATTCCGCTCCGTTGGCGTAAGTCTCGCAAGATCTTTGTGAACTCGATGAGCGACCTGTTCCATGAACGGGTTAGTGATACGTTCATTCGTGACGTCTGGCATGTCATGCGCGAGACACCGCATCACCACTACCAGATTCTGACTAAACGTCCCGCACGCATGGCGAAGCTGGTATCCACCCTTATTGACGATGTCCTACCTAACGTTTGGCTCGGCACCAGCATAGAGAACGCAGATGTCGTCGATCGCATAGAACATCTACGCCAAGCACCGGCGGCCATTCGGTTCATTTCCTTCGAACCTCTTATCGGAGCCGTCGGTCCTATCGATCTTCGGGAAATCCATTGGGCTATCGTCGGCGGAGAGAGCGGCAAGGCAGCTCGGCCAATCCGTGAGGAGTGGATCGACGAAATTCATACGCAGTGCCTATCGGCGGGAACAGCCTTCTTTTTTAAGCAGTGGGGCACCTGGGGCAAAGACAATAAAAGGCGTTCAAAAAAAGCCAATGGACGCGAGTATCGGGGACGTACGTGGGATGAAATGCCCACCGTCCCCAGTGCTGTTCCTTAAGGATGCATCGAGGATGGGGGCGACGTGGTAGAAAAACCATATGAATGGGCTGATGGTGCAAAGCTCGAGGAGCATTCCAAGCGCAAGCACAAAATCCTGCGCGAATACGTCTTCGACTATCTCAGCGTCCGTTGCAGGCTGCCGCAGCAAGAACGGTTTCGGCTTGCAATCGTGGATGGCTTTGCCGGTGGCGGACGATACCAGTGTGGTACACCCGGATCACCGCTTATATTCATTGAAGAGTTGGAACGCGCCGTCGAGGCGGTCAACACACATCGGTCAGTACAAGGTCTTGGCGCGATCGAGGTCGAATGTCTTCTCATCTTTAACGATGCCAGTCGCGACGCCGTTGAACTGTTGAAGACACATGTCGCGCCGATGCAAGCTGCAATCGCCCAGACATGCTCAAAGCTGCATCTGCGCGTCGAATATTTGAATGACTTTTTCGAGGCGGCATACCCGCAGATCAAGACGCTTCTTGAACAAGGACGGTATCGGAGCGTCATCTTCAACCTGGATCAATGCGGCGACAGTCACGTCGAGAGGGATACGCTCCTTGACATCATGCACTCCTATCCCGCCGCAGAAATCTTCTACACTTTTATGATCAGTTCACTGCTCGCTTTCCTGCAGAAGAACGAGCCGGAACAGCTGAGAACTCGACTTGCTCATCTTGGGCTGACAACCGCAAGCATCGATGCGCTCAATGGCTTGATGAGCAAGAACGACTGGCTCGGAACTGCAGAGAAGATTGTCTTCGACGCCTTTCGCCTATGCGCGCCCTACGTCAGTCCTTTCTCGATCAACAATCCAGGCGGATGGAGGTATTGGTTGATCCACTTCGCCAACGCCTATCGGGCCCGGCAGGTCTACAACAACATCCTTCATGACAATGCGAGCCTCCAGGCGCATTTCGGTCGCTCGGGTCTCAATATGCTGTCGTATGACCCCAGGCACGATGAGGGAATGCTCTACTTGTTCGACGATAACGGTCGAGCGTCTGCGAAGAACCAACTCTTGGGAGACATTCCACGCCTCGTGATGGAATTCGGCGATGCCATGTCCGTAATCGACTTTTACGAGAGTATCTACAACATCACCCCTGCTCATGCAGAGGACGTCCATGCGGCGATCATCGAGAACCCGGATTTGGAGGTAATCACTCCGGCAGGCGGCGAGAGGAGGAAGGCAAATACGATTGGCGTCAACGACGTCATCAAGGTGAAAACGCAGCGAAGCTTCTTTCCGATGTTTCTCAACGCGGCAGCGAAAACGAGAGGCGGGGAGGAATGACTGCTCGACGCCGCCAAGATCCCGAATGGCGCGAATTCGAGCGTTTGGTTGCGCGGATCGAGGCCGACGCCGGCTCGACCGGCATGGTCGTAAAGTCCCCTGACCGGATCAAATGTAGGGTCACTGGCCGGCTGCGCGAGGTCGATGCGAGCATCCGCACGCGAGCTGGGACATCGGAGCTCCTCATCACGGTAGAGTGTCGGCGGAGAAGCAAGAAACAGGATGTCACCTGGATCGAACAGCTGGCGGCCAAACGCCAAGCAATCGGCGCAGATCGCACCATAGCAGTCAGCGCATCAGGTTTTTCGCCCGAGGCCGAAGCCGTAGCACTGCAACATGGCATTTCGCTACGGCGGGCATCGGAATTTTCCGTCGCAGATATCAATCAGCTCTTAAGGCTCGATTTCGTGATCTTCTGGCACAAAGCGTGCGCCCTTGCAGGGGTCGGTATTCGGACCTTTCGCACGGCGGAGTCGGGCACAACACCGCCGAATGAATTCGACTTCACTTTGCCGGAAGATACCGACTTATTCGCACCTATCTTCCGAAACACAGACGACGGGTCCACCTGGTCACTCAACGATGTTTGGCAGGAAGTCCAAGCGGACCTGAATCCCTTTGGCGACATTGCGAAGGGCGCACCACCGACTATTCGAACCGCGCGTGTCCCATATTCCGGCAACGTCGCGATCGACCATGGCGGCGGCACTTATCTGCTGGGCCACGTTTTCTTGGGGATGGCTCTTTGGATCGAACCAGAAATCGTCCCTCTCGAAGCTGCGCAACGAGTCGAGTATGGGTCGTCCGAAGCACCTGCAATTCAGCGCGTCGAGTTCGCTTCCAAGCGAATCCTGCCGCGAAATTGGCACATCTCGTTACAAATGCCCAAGGACTCCACCGATATCGCCGATCTCCGAACTGGCGGCAATTGGCCAGACAGCGAGGGATAGATTGTGAGCGTTCAAGAAACACGCCGCACAGGCGAGCGCCGATCGGTCCCCAATTCAGGCCACTATCGCAATCCCGACAATGATTCACGCGGACCATATCTGCTTGCCGATCTCACGGTTCATGGAGTGCGGCCACTCCTTCAATACGACTGGAGAGGACATCTTCCTCCGAGCGGGCGGCACTGGCGGTTCAGTTTAGAACGGGCTCAAGCCGAGGACGCGGACGGCCGAATCGTGTGGCCGGCCAACGGCAACCGCCCTCGACTAAAGCGCTATGTTTCAGAGCAACAGGAAACGCCGCGGGACCAAGATGACACTCCTGGGGTATCGGTCGAACGTGCCTTGCGTTCAATGTTGCAAGCCTTAGCTCAGGAAATCGTTCGTAGCCCCAATTACCTGGTGCACGTCGAGTGGCGTGACCTTGAACGACTGCTCGGCGAGGTTCTTTCCGGGCTGGGATTCGACGTTCGGGTCACACGCCCGGGACGCGACGGCGGTTTTGATTTGGAACTGCGTTGTGCCGAGGCCGGTCAGCCTGTGATCTATCTCGTTGAAATCAAGCACTGGAAGGCTCCATCGAGACCAGGATCCGACATTCTGGAGCGCTTCTTTGAGGTGGTCATGGTGTACGGAGCAAGCCGCGGTCTTCTCTTATCCAGCTCCGGATACAGCGTACCAGCCCTTTCCGGGCGTTCAGAAATCGCCCGGCAACTTGTTCGTTTGGGGAACGCCGACAAAATTGTCGCTCTCTGCCAGTCCTATGTCAGGCATACACTTGGAGCTTGGACACCTACCGACGCCCTCCCCAGTATTCTATTTGCGGATACCCTCTAGCCGCCCGCGGCAGGGCAACGAAAAGCCAATAATTGAAAACCCTAGCGCCGCTTAAATCGAAGCGCAGTAACAAGAAGTAGCACGATGTTCGGACCGCAGCACCTGAAGCACGTCATCCAATACCTCGACGGCATCGACAATGCATTATCTCAGCGGATGCTTCGGAAACACCCACCGGATGAACCGGCTCTCACCAACGAGCTTTGCGCCCTGCTCGATGTAGAAACCCAGCGGAACGAAGAGAATCTCTCCTACAGCTTGGACCAGCTCAACGCCGACCTTGCTTCCCTTGGCGACGGACTCGATTTCGAAGTCGCGCTCGATACATACCCTCACAACACAGCGATGGAGCGCCACGTCTCCCAGTCCGATTTCGGTCTCGTCCTCACTTATGAAAACCACGTCCTGCCCAACGAAAGCTGGTCCACGGCCTATCTCGTTCAGGCAAAGCGGCTCTTTCGAAACCCGAATTCTGGCGAGTACGACCAGCGAGCAACCTTCCACGCCGTCGATGCGGAGCAACAAACCCGGCTCGACCGGCTCGCTTCGATTCTTGGCAAAGGCGCGCTTCTGTACGGCCTCTATTGCCCACAAACTCCGAGCATTCCGGACACAACCCGTACCCAAGTGCGCGCCCTTCACACGCGAAACTTAAGTGGTCAGATCTTCGATTTCGGAACCGGGCTTGCTCTAAGAGACACCTTGGTCAACAACGGAGGAATCGACGCCGGTATCTGGCTTCGATCAATAGAACGTAGGCCCACAGGCTTTGTTGGGCTGCACGACGAGGCATTTCGTTCAGCTCTGCCGTTTACCTGGTTCATCATCGAGCACTTTACTCCACGCTCTCGTCATGGAGTCTTCTCCGGCCTGATACGAAGTGGTCCAATTCTGGCTGAGCCCCGCGACAATGATCGCGTCAGACGCATCGTCACCGGAGACCAACAGGCAGTCCGCGACCTGATCAATGAAGTGCACGAGGCTGGCGAGGAGGCCGTAGCGCCCACGACTATCACTGTGCTTCCGCGCCATACGATCACCATCAACGTGAGCGTCGGAAGATCGTTACCACCCGATAGCGCGCGCGTTCAGATCGACTAAGCCGCCAAGAGCCAGACCAGCAACGAAAAGTGCTTCAGGGACCACAGCATTCCGAGAGAATGAAAAAGCAAATAGGCTTGGCCGAGAAGATGGGGGCTCAATGCGCGTCAGAAGAATTACAATTGAGAATTTTCGAGGCGTCGCACACGGGGTCGTCGATCTTCCGGGACATACGCTGCTGGTTGGTGGCAACCATGTCGGCAAATCTACCGTCTGCGAGGCGCTGGACCTGGTTCTAGGCGCGGAACGCCTATTCCGTCGTCCAATCGTCGACGAACACGACTTTCACAATGGCCGATATTTTGACGCTGCCGGCAATCTCGTCGCCATCAAGATTGAAGTCGTCTTGATCGACCTGTCCGAGGACATGCGTCGGAAGCTGTTTCACAAGACCAGACCCTGGAGTGAAGAAAAGCAGGGTTTCGTCGATGTAGACGGTTCGACACCATCCGACACCGACGCCCCCGGCGTCATTCGCGCACTCCCGATCACCTTTCTCGGCTGGTACGATCGAAAGACCGACGATTTTGAGGGGAAGACGTTCTTCTCCCATCCGGCCAAGGAGAGCCCCGACGAACCGGACGATCCTACACCGGGCAGCGGGCTCGAATCGTTCGGTCGCGATTGGAAGCAGGCATGCGGCTTCATCTACCTGCGAACGCTCCGCACTGGCCGTAGAGCGCTCAGTCTTGAGCGAGGCTCGCTGCTCGATACGATCCTTCGGCTCGGTGACAAGGGCCGCGAGTCGATGTGGGAGGATACCGTCAAACGTCTAAAGGCGTTTGATCCGCCGGTAGGCTCCATTCCGCAGCTCAAGGCGATCCGCGAGCAAGTCCGGAAACGGATGCAGCGCTTCATTGGGATTTCAGACGAGGAGGATGCGACGGCGTTCTTCGCATCGGATCTCACACGCGAAAATCTCAGGGAGGTCATTCAATTCTTTGTGCGGTCCAAGGGGAGCGAATACGCCGTCCCGTTCCACAGGTTGGGTACGGGCTCCATCAACACGCTGGTTTTCGCGCTGCTGACGCACATCGCCGACCTTCGCGGAAACGACTCCGTCATCTTCGCGATGGAAGAGCCAGAGATCGCATTGCCCCCGCACTCGCAGCGGCGGCTCACCCGCTACCTTCTCAAGAAGATGGGCCAGGCGATCGTCACCTCACACTCGCCGCACGTCATCGACGAATTCGAGGTCACTCAGATCCTCTCGATCGATCGCGATGAGAAACATCGCCTGTCGAGCACCGCGATTCCGACGGAGGGGATCAAGTTCAAGGCGGTGCGCCAGCGTAAGCTTCAGCTTGCGGAAGCAGTCCTCGCGCGCGGCGTCATCGTAGCCGAAGGCGCGACCGAAGTTGCGACTCTGATCGCGACATCGCGCGCGTTGGAAGCTCATAGCCCGGAAAACGCGTATGACCCATTCGACCTGACGGGAATCTCCGTCTTCGAAGCGGGAGCCCACGGTGAAATCCCCAAATGGGGGCCCGTTTTTCGAAGCCTGCGGAAGGCGTTCTTCGCCTTCCACGATCTGCCAAAAAAAGAGTGGACCGCGGAGCAAACGGCAAATCTCGCCCTGTATTCCGAGAACTGCCAGACGACTTACAAAGGGATCGAGGCGCTGCTGGTCGCCGAGGTTGCGGTTGACACGCAGCGGCGGTTCCTATCTGCAGTTGCGGCGTGGCCCGACTATCCGCAACACCACGGCAAGCTGGCAGCCGGCGCCGACGACGATGCGGTCAGTAAGCTCACCTACGGCGTGCTTGCCGACCGCAAAGGGGATGGTTACGCGGCCCACCTGATCGAGTGCTGCCAATCGCTAACCGAGCTCCCCAAGACGATTACCGAGTTTCTGCAGCGCGTGAACGCGCTCTTGAAACTTCCGCCACTGGATAGCGATGACGACGCAAACGAGGGTAATCCCGAATGACCTTCGTCCTGAACGACCGGCGCAGATCGGTGCTCGACGAGCCGGGGCACGTCCTTGTACTGGGCGGACCGGGCGCGGGAAAGACTACTCTTGCGATCTTAAAGGCCCAGGCCGGAATGCCGATGATGAAGCCCGGTCAAACGGCACTTTTCCTGAGCTTTTCTCGCGCGGCCGTGCAGCAAATCATGGCGCGCTGCAAGACCGTCTTGAGCCAGGACGAGCTATCCAGGATCGAGGTCAGGACCTACCACTCATTCTGCTGGGAACTCCTGAAGGGGCATGGCCGTGCGCTCCGCGGCGCGCCCATCGCCATGATCGCTCCCGGCCAAGAAGGAATGATGCGAACGCAGTTCGCGGGCGATTGGGAGGCAGAACGTCGTCGCCTTCTCGACGAAGAAAGCCGAGCATCCTTCGATGCGTTTGCCCATGCCGCCGCTCGCCTGATCGAGGAGAGTGCGCATATTCGCGACGGCATAGCCGACATTCACCCACTCATCATCCTCGACGAATTCCAAGACACAGATGACGATCAATGGCGCCTAGTGCAGGCGCTTGCCGTAGCGACCAAGAGCGTCTTCCTCGCTGACCCCGAGCAGCGGATCTACGATTTCCGTAAGGGCGTCCGCGCCGATCGCCTCGATATCCTGCGCCGTGGCGTCAAGTTGCTGGAGGCCGACCTGGAGGCGGACAATTTTCGTAGCCCAACCTCGGACGTACTGCGCTTCGCCAACGCGGTGCTGACGGCAAAAGCGCCAGCGCGATCAAAGGACGTCAGCGTCACCACCTACAAGCGCTTCCAGAACATGTTCAATTCCACCGTCCACTTTTATGTCGGTCAGGCGTTCGCTGACTTGGCCCGGCGCGGCGTGACAGAACCTTGCGTGGCGGTCTTGGCAACGAGCAACGATCTCGTCGCGGACATCTCCGAGCTGCTCTCGACTTCTCATAATTTTGGGAAGAACGCGCTCTCCCCCATCAGTCACGATATCGTCTGGGACGGAGAGCAATCATCAGCCGCGGCCCTCGTTACGGCCGCGTTGCTGGAGCAGACCTCCGCCTATTCGGTCGCATCCCGGACAGCAGCGCTAGGGCGTGCAGCCGATTTTTGGCTCCTGAAGAAGGATTGGTGCGAACAGCAGAATGCCCTCGGAGCCAAGACGGCCGGGGACCGCGCCGCCAGGATGACGGCCGCAATCGACTTGCTACGCAGGGACAAGCCAATCCGCGCATCTGGACCGAACCATCTCGCGCAATATCAGAGCGTATGCACCGGCGATCCGATCAGCGATTGGCGCCTGGCCCGCCAACATTGCACCGGCCATGACGACCTCCGGGATATCGCGGTTCAAGCCGGAATGGTCCGCCTCTCGAAAGCCGGCGATCCGATCGCGATGGCATTGAGCGAACTTTGGGCGCGATCCGCAACATACGCCGGCGCGGTCGAGCGCGTCACCGCCATCCTCGATCAGCAACGCCTTGTTGGTGCTGATCGCCCTCCTCGCGGATGCATCCTGATGACCATCCACAAATCAAAAGGAAAGGAATTCGATGCCGTCGTCATTGTGGAGGGATATCGCGGAGGCGCGCTCCTGAAGGAAGACGAAGCGCCAAGGTACGAAAAAAGCCGCCGTGTGCTGCGCGTCGGGATCACCAGAGCGCGGCATGCGGTCCGCATCGTCCGCCCGGCCGATGCCACACCGCTCTTTGATCCGGAGTGACGCGCCCGTTACGGTCATTCCTTCCTTGCTAGCGCTTAGGCTTGAGCTGCCACTGACTGCGTTCCGAGGCCATCCCCTTGTAGCCGGACCTCTCGAAGAGCGCGGCGACCGCCTCTCCCCCCTCGAGCAGCAGTTCTGCGGACGGGTTCTCTTCCGGAGTGTACAGGACCGAGCCATCTACGACGTCATGACGAGTCAAGGGTGTGATGGTATTGAACGTCGCGACCGCCTCGGCCAGCAGCGCCTCCTCAGCACAGTTAATCTCGACGAACACATCACGGTCGTCGTCATAGACGTAGAGGCTCGCGTCATAGATAAAAGAACTGAGCGACCGGCCGGACGGGTCGGAGAATTTCACCGCAAACAGCGCGTCGCTGTAGCGCCCAGGATAGCCGCCGTGGGTGCTGAACCCGAACTTATCGGCCGCAAGATCCACCGCCGGTTCGATCGACAGCAGGCTCATATAGCCGGTCTCCACCGGCATATCGCCCTGTCCCAGACTCTCCGTCACGAGCGCCAGCGCGACGCCCGACTGATCGAGCGCCACACCTCCGCTGAACCCGCCGCGCGCCGTGGCTGAAGCGATGAAATGCAGGACAGCAGAATGGCGGACACGCGCGACGGCATTGATCTGTCCGAGGGTGACGACTTGGCTGGGTACGGTGGTGAACGGGATCGGAGGATAGCCGATGACGAGAATGTCTGAGAGGACGAGGTCATTCTCTCCGAGCGAGTAATCCGTGTGCTGGCTGACGGTGATCGCCGGCAACGACGTGGCGCCAAGATCGACCCGAAAGACTGCGACGTCGAGGCCATTCGGGCCAAAATACGGTCCATCGACAATCTCCAACCGACGCGGAGGTACCGCCTTTCCGCCGGCCTCTTCGGTAAGGTGCGCCGACTTGGTGGTGGCGATCTCCTTGATGGTCACCCCATCGATCACGTGCCGGGCGGTGACGAAGATCCCATTGCCAATATGGAACGCCGATCCGATTCCCTCGTCCCCCTTGGCGTCGATGATGGCGACGAACGCGACGGCTCCCGCCGCGCGCACATAGGTATCATGGAAGGCGCTCTTTTCAGCCATCAAAAGACATCTCTCAATTCGATATCGGCCGGATCCCATCGGTCGACCGCGATCGCTGTACATTCCGCGATAAGCAGATCGAGGACTGCCTCGATCTTGCGAACGTCATACGCTCCTTCGGCCAACGACTCGGCTGTCTGTTTCAAGAATTCCCTGCTATAGGACTCCTTATATTCCAACGCCCCCTGATAGGTGCCAAGGTTCTTCTTGTAGTTGGTCCAGAGCACCTTCGCCGCCGGATGACCACCGACGTCGAGATCGAGATAGCATTCGATCGCCGCTGCGCGCCGATTGATGTCCGAGTTGCGGAGCCCCTCGGGACCTTGAGCGAGAAACGAACGGAAGTCCTCGAGTTCGGGCAACATGATCCTGCGCATGTTCGTAGGTAGGGTGAGCGCTGAGAGGCGCTGATGGGCGTCGAGCCCCTCGGCGTCATTATCGAACACGAAGACGACCTGGTTCTGAACGTCGATCTTCGCGAGCCCTTCCGCGAACTTCACCAAGTTGCCCGTGCCCGAGAATGGGTGACTCTCGCTCACGTCGATGAAGCGGAAGAAATCCGCGATCCCTGGTCGCAACAGCGCGAACGCGTGCTTCAGGATATGGACGTCCGAGCTGCCTTCGGTCGCGATCAGGAACGTCTCGGTTCGCCGGGCGTGAGGCACGAACTCCCGCTCCGTCGCCCACCCGGCCTCCACCAAAGGCCCATATTGCCACACGACGGGAGTGTTCTCGTTTGCCTTTGCCTCCGCCAACAGCCGCAGGACCGAATACGGGTGAAGGATATCCACCAAGCCGCCGAAGAAGGTTCGCTCCGAATATGCCTGGTTATCGTAGGATCGGTAGATGGGAATCCGTTCGAGCTGCATCGCAGCGAATCGGCCTCGGATCTTTGTTTCGCTTGCATCGTCCGAGCGCGAGATGAAGGTGTCGTCGAGACTGTCGAGTGGGTGCGCGGTCGCAAACGCGAGGAACTCCGCAAAGCTCATCAGATCTGGAATGGGCTCGTCAGCTTCGTCCTGTAGAGACTGCCTCTCCTCCAGCCAGTTTTGCGCGACGGCGTCATATTCGCGTCGAACGCGCTCCAGATTGAAGCTAAGGAGTTCGAGACGAGGAACAACGTGTTTGAGCGGTCGCGTGAACGCCGTCTCGGAGGGTGTGGGGTCCTCACCCTCCTCGTACCAATCGTAGTCGAGCTGATCGCTTTTGATCGCCTTTCGATCCCGTTCCTGAAAAATCGACCCGTGATCGATTCCGCGATGGTTCTTGCTGTACGTGACCGAGACCCCGGCAACTTCGAGCGTAATTTCCGTACCCAAGCTTCCCCCGACTATACTGCGGTTTCCGTCGACGCCGTCATGTCGCACGGTACCCTAATTATTCGACCTTGAGCGATCCTAGCCGCAAGGGCTCGAGCAACTACCAAACCCGGCACGAGCAGGTGCAGCTTCAAGGTTGCACTGCCACGAAAACACTGCATCCCAGCGCGGGTTCACATTCTGAAATCCTGATCTGCGCATTTTCGCTTGTACGGACTTGCGGGAAAGCCTTCCGTTGCACCCGAGCCTTATGATGTCGGGCGCCCCCTTCTGCGGGACTAACTGCGCCCGCAATGCCCCACCGGGGAGTGCCCATAGCTTGAATCGCGACCGGGTCTTGCCCATATGTAACCCATAGGTTACAATGAAGGGGTTTGGAAGCGCGGATGGCAGTGTATGGCAATAGTCAAAATCAATCCGATCAAAATAGAGGGGCGCTGGGAGTCAGGCGTTGCCTTGGATCTTCACACGACCAGCAGCACGCCTATCGGGTACAATGAATCTGGCTATATGCAGTTCGACACCCTGCGCCCGGGAATAGCTGACTGCTCTATCGGCTGAAGAACCGAGCAGACAAGGACGCGGCTGGGCCGATCATCGAGACCGCAGCAAACTTCCTTGCTGGGCATCGGGACAAGTTCGACAGCATCGTGCCCGTCCCACCATCCCACCAGCGCGCGTTGCAGCCGGTCATCGTCCTCGCGGAGGGAATTGGAGCTGCTCTCGGAGTTCCGGTCCTGTCTTGTATCACGACGACCCGCCCAACCGCGCAGCTCAAAAATGTGACCGATCAGGAGGAGCGAAAGAAGCAAGTCGACGGCCTTTATCAGGTCGACGCGCGGCAAACACGGGGCCGCGGTATCCTCCTGTTCGACGATCTCTTTCGGTCAGGGACCACCATGAACGCTATCACGGATCAGCTGCTCGGCCCAGGCCAAGCTGCGGTCGTTCGGGCCGTCACTATTACTAAAACACGGAGCAACCATTGAACACGATCTTCATAGGCGGCTCGCGACACGTTTCCC
This sequence comes from Bradyrhizobium sp. UFLA05-89, assembly GCF_059803475.1. Taxonomy (NCBI): domain Bacteria; kingdom Pseudomonadati; phylum Pseudomonadota; class Alphaproteobacteria; order Hyphomicrobiales; family Nitrobacteraceae; genus Bradyrhizobium; species Bradyrhizobium sp. UFLA05-89. The sequence goes on from NZ_JBANBA010000018.1 coordinate 21,817, forward strand.
GGCTTCCCTCCGAGGTTAAGAAGCGGCTCGACAATGTCGTCGCGAGCGGCCACCGCGTCATCGTTGGAGACGCCAATGGCGCCGATAAGGCCGTCCAAAAGCACTTTCACGACATCCACTATGACAAGGTCACGGTGTTCTGCTCGGGCGCATCACCGCGCAACAACCTTGGAACCTGGCTCACCCACCACGTCGACGCGCCCAAGCACGCGAAGGGCTTTCAATTCCACGCGGCCAAGGACCGAGAGATGGCGCGGAAGGCGGACTTCGGCTTGATGATCTGGGACGGAAAAAGCCCTGGCACCGTGCTCAACGTGCTGCGCCTCGCCATTGCTGGCAAGATCGCGGTGCTGTTCAACGTCCCCGACAAGGACGTCGTCAATATCAAGTCCGTGGATGCGTGGAGGAACTTCATCGCGCACTGCAGCGATGACCTGCGCCGGGATGTGAAAGATCGCGCCACGCCGGACGAATGGCGGCTGGTCGAGACCAGCGATCAGCCCACTTTCCTGTCGGCGATGCAGAAAGCCCCCTCCGCTCAAAAAGCGGAGAAAGGCTGGGAGGAGACCGGCACCTCCTTGCCCGCCCAAGCTCCGACGCTCGACGAGGTTGTCAAAGTACTCAACAACGCGCTCGCCCGTTCGGATGCGACCGCGATCAAGGAAACGCTCGGCCAGATCGCGCGCAATCGCGGCATGAGCCAGGTCGCGCGCGAAACCGGACTCGCTCGCGAGAGCCTCTACCGATCCCTCGACCCGAAAGGGAATCCCGAATTCAGCACAGTCCTGAAGGTTCTCTCGTCGATCGGCCTGCGGCTTGAGGTCAAGCCAGACAAGGCGGAGTCGGAGCGTGAGCCGGTCGCGCCGCACGATTGAGCCGCGGCGTACCCGATCGGGCGCCGCGCGATAGACGAGGAGAATGCCGGGATTTCCCTCAGGTGCCGGACCTGATTCTGCAGCGCCGTGGCTACCGCTCCTGAAATAGAGCAATCGGATCGATATCGAGCGCTTCGGAAATTTGCTCGAGCGCGTCAACGGTCGGCGCATTCTCCTCGCGCTCAATCATTCCGATGTAGTTGCGATTCAGGCCTGCTCGATCAGCCAACTCTTCTTGAGTAAGGCCGCCCTTCCGTAGTAGACGCCGAAGATTTCTGGCTACCAACCGCCGCAACTTCATGCGGCAAGACGGCACCAAACGCTACTTGATCTCCACCTAGTATACTAGGTATTGTCGACCTATTCAGAGTGTTTCACATGGTCGATGCTCAGCCCCACGCGGTTGAACCGTTTGTAGATTTGGTCAGTCGACCCGACGGTCGTTTCGCTCGCGTTGGTTATCGAGCTGTGGGATCGGATTACACATTGGCAAGTATTGAACTCCCCATTCACGTACTCGAGCAGGCGGTCACGTCCGGTCTTGAGTTACTCACTATGGTTACCCCTGCCGGGGAAATAGTGTCTCACATTTTCGGTTCGTCCAAGTTCGCGTTGTCGGATCTTCGCTCCGTCCACTCGATAGATCATTTGGTCTCGCAAACCGTCAGCCCCAATAATCTCCGCTTAGAGGAGGCTTCAACGACAGAATTGGGCGACCTTTTGAAATCACTCGAATTGGCGATTGAACACGTGAGGGCAGCTCTTATGCGGACAAGCGTCGAGACCTAATTCTCCACTTCATTCCTCGTCCGGGCTCTCGCTCAGAGAGGGCTTTGAAGTCCTAACGATTTTGTTTCGCTTGAAGGATGCATCGCTATCAAGAAATGCCTCAAGCATGAACGGTATCAGCTCGGCTACTTCTTCCTTGTTACCGTAGGTCTCTGCATAGAAGTCGGCATACTCTCGCAGCCGTTGTGCAAGGCTTGGCGCAAGCACGATGCTCATCTTGACCGGGGTCCGATCAGGTAGCTTCCCAAGCTTCATCCCTCACCTGCCCTTCACCACCGCCCGGAGGTCGGAGTACGGCTTCAACACTAAGTCCTTCGAAACAATCACCCGCAGCGGCCAACCCGGCCGCACCGTGATCGTCGGCTGCACGTCGAGTTCGCGCTCCACCAGGCGCTGGCCGGCGCGATTGGTCGTTTGCTGGGTGCTTTCCCGCAGAGCTTTCACAAGATCGCTCTCATCGTTGCCGATCGATAGCTGGGTCCCCACCCCGATCAGGGTCGCCAGGGCCACGCCTTTGAGCAACTGCCAAGTATGGAAATCCACCTGGTCCTCGAGCCCGGCGTAGCCTGCAACATCTGTAGCCGGAAGGTTCTCGATCACGATCGAGTTGCCGTTGGGCAAGATGAGCCGGCTCCAGACGACCAGCGCCCGCTTCTGACCAAAGGCGACGACGCTATCGTACTTGCCCACAATTCTCGTCCCCTGCGGGATCAAGAGATGCTCGCCCGTCACCGTGTCGTAGACGTTCTCGGTGACCTGACCGATCGTGGCGCCAGGCAGATCCGAATTCAGCCCCGTGACCAAGCTCGCCGGAATGATCGCTCCCGCCATCACCGCATAGGTAGATGGCGCCGGTTTGAGGGCATGAGGATTGGTGGTCTCCGTGTCGGCTTTGGCGCCCAGGAGGCCAGTTTTCGCGCCTGCGCCGAGGGAATGATCTCGCTGGATCGATCGATCATAGCCTGCGCCGTCTTTGCAAGGTCCGCAGCGGACGGCCCCATGTCGGACGTTGAAGGCCGGAATGCGGACGGAGCGACGGCTGGCACTTCGGTCGTCGCCGCCTGCTTCCGCTTGTCCTGCTTCTCCGACAGGCGAAAGAACAAGCCCGATTCCTTCGCCTGTTGTGCGATCCGCGTTTGCCGAATCCGCTCGGCCCGTTCAGCATCCTCCTCCGGATTGGTCCGGAAGCCCGCGTCCGACGCGACGCCGGCCTTCTTCTCGTTCTCTGCAAAGGCCCGGCCGATGTCCCCAGGTGACGGCGGTCCAAGCCGCGGCGTCGAGGACGGCATTTCCTCATAGGATTTTGGCAGCTTGCTCAAGCCCTCGGCGGTCTGCTTGCGGTCGGTATTGTAGAGCTCCGCCCGCTCCGACTGCTTGAAGGAATTGGGTCGGAGCGCAATGAGTATCGCCCCGCCGACGAACAACGCCGCGACGGCGCAGCCGATCATGAGGGCGCGCCTGTTGAGGCGTCGAACGGGCCGCGGACGCGCTCGCAGTTCCAACGGCTCCGGATCCTGATCCAATCCTGTCGTCATGAGGCACTCCCGGTGCTGAACACCTGCGACACCGGTCGCGCGTCTATGCGTATGATCCGGACAATGCGCTGCGGATCTTCACCAAGGCGAAGCTCGGCGGCGCCGAACATCCGGTCGACGATGTAGTAGGAACCGCGGACCCGGTAGTTGACGAGGTTCGGCCGGCCATCCGCTCCCGAGACGAACAAGGGCGGCGCCTCCCCTTGCGACAGGCCTGATGGCATCTGGATATAGACCTTGCGGCCGTCGTCGAAGGCGCGCACCGGACGCCAGGGTGGATCATCTCCTTCAATCCGATAGCGGAAATTCAGGCTATCGAGCCTTACGCCGCGGTCGGCGATCCGCTCCTCGCTTTCCTGGGCGACGGCGTTCTGCTTGTGGAGCGCGACGAGCGTATCGGTCGGGTAGGTCCATGAGATGGACGCCATATAGGTCTGCTTCGTCGAGACGAGCTCGAGGTGATAGGCCCGCCGATCAGTCAGGACCACGAGGTTGGTCTGGATATCCGGCAGCGTCGGTTTGACCAGAATGTGCACGCGCCGGGAGTTGCCCTGCCCGCTCGAAGTATCACCGACCACCCAGCGAACAGTATCGCCGGTGGAGACGTCGATCAGCTCCTCGCCCGGCTGGAGCGCAATGGTCGAGACTTTTTCCGGGCTTGCATAGAGCCGATAGAGCGCACCTTCCGTCCAGGGGTAGACCTGGATGGCGTTGATGTATCCGGCGCGCGTCGGCTCCATCCGCGCCGCCTTGTTCGCCTTCGCGATCGCCTGCTCCGGCGGCAGTTTTTCTTCCTTGGCGGCCTTTGTTGGAATGGGCTTCAACTGGCCGGGCAATGGTAGGACTTTGGGCGTTTCGACGACCTGCACCGGCGCCGGCGGATCGGTCTCTGGAAGTGCCTTCTCGAAGGTCATCTCGTCATAGGGTGCTTCGAGATTAAGTTTGGTGGCGCATCCTGCAAGCCCAAGCGAGAAGGCAAGGACGCTGGCCGACGCGAGCTTGGTGTGGGCTTTGGAATTCATTTGGCGTCTCCGATGGGGTCGCGCGACCAGTTGAGGGAATGGACGTAGAGACCGAGAGGGTTCTTCCGCAGCGTTTCGACATCCGCGGGCGGCTTGAGAACCGTGGTGACGAGACCGGTGAAGCGCTCTGTCTTTGCGATCGAGCCGTTCTCGTAGGTGTTCTCTTTCCAACGGATCTCCAAGCTGTCGCTCGAGGCACGCACCACGGATGTAACTTCAGCGGTCACGGTCTTGGAGCCGATCTTCGTGAACGGGTCGGCTTCCCGCGCGTAGTCGTTCAAAGCCTGCGCGCCGCGATCGGTGACGAAGTCGTACGCATGCAGCCAGTTCGCCCGGACGATGACCGGATCGATGGAAAGGGAGCGAACGTTCTCGATGAACCGCGCAAGAAAGTGTGCGATTTGCGCGTCGGATGGCTGGTACGCTTCGAGCGCCGGCCCGACTGCTCGGACTTCACCGAGCCGATCGACCTCGACCACGTAGGGAACGACACCCGAGCGGGCGATCTGGGTGAAGATCGTCAATCCGAGGACACCGGACAGGCCGATGGCTGCCAGCGCCGCCAGCCGCCAATTGCTGGCCTGAACACGAGCGGACCCTAACCGCTCATCCCAGACCTGAGCTGCCTTCTGATAGGGCGTGACCGGCTCTGGCGTCTCGCCATAGCGAACGGACACGCGCTGAAAGGGATGACTGGTCATATCCTATTCCTCCCCCAACTTCGGACCGGAAGATTGCCCGCCTTTGTCACCCTCTTTCAGGGTGTGAGCCGCGACTTGGGCCGCTTCCCTCGCGTGTCCGCGACCTGACGACCCCGCCGGACGCCCGGCGCCTGACGCAGTTGCTCCGTTGGTTGCGCCGCCAGTGCCCGCACTCGCTAGCTGATCGGTTGAGGCCCGGGCTGATGCGGCGGCACCGGAAGACGCACCCGTGAGCGATGCTGCGGAGCGAACCGCAGTCATTGAACCGCCCGCGGCAAGGCGTAAGCCTCCCGCGGCCGCCGCGCCGCCGCCGATCACGACCGCCGCCGCACCCGCCATCGTTCCGGCGGCCGCACCGGCGCCTAGCTGGGGCGCTCCCGAGACCAATCCCGCCGCGATTCCCGGGCCGAAGATGCCAAGGCCAAACAGCGAAAGCGCCGCCAGCAACAAGCTCATCGCCGAGACGATGTCGACCGGCCGCGTCAAAGTGCTTGCAAGCTGACCAAAGATGGTCGAGCCGATCCCGATGATGATCGCGAGGACCATCACCTTGACCCCTGAGGCGACCACGTTGCCGAGGGTCTTCTCCGCAAGGAATGCGGTCTTTCCCCACAGGGCGAACGGCACGAGAATAAAGCTTGCAAGCGTCGTCAGCTTGAATTCGATCAACGTCACGAAGAGCTGCACCGAGAGGACGAAGAACGCGAGCACGATCAGGATCCAGCAGAACAGCAGGATCAGAATCGTCGGCAGGTTGGTCAGTACGTCGAAGCCCGAGAATTGCCCGGTCTCCTCCAGAAGAGGATGCGCGGCCGTAAAGCCGGCAGAGGCGACAAAGCCCGGCCGAGCCAGGTCGGTGGCACTTAAGCTCCCGCCCGACGCCTTCAGGCCGATGCTCGAGAACGACGCGAAGACGATATCGGCGAGGCTCTTGAAGTTGCCGATAATGAAGGCGAAAGCGCCGACATAGAGCACCTTCTTGGCAAGCGTGACCATGATGTGGTCGTCCGCGCGCATGCTCCAGGCAAGCCCTGCGAGCGTCAGGTCGATGCCGATCAGCGTTGAGCTCAAGAACGAGACATCGCCGGACAGAAGACCAAATCCGGAGTCGATGTAGTGCGAGAACGTCTCGGTGAAGCGGTCAATGACGGAGAGATCTGCCATGGGCCCCTCCTACTTGCCGCTGGTGTAGGCATGGCCGTCACCGATGAAGCGGTTAAACCGCTCCTTCGCAGCCGCTGACGACGCCTGTTGTTCGGCCGCGCGCAGCGCGTCCGCGCGCGCCTGGGTCGCCAGCAGTGCCTGAGTCTGCAACGACTGCTTGATCTGTAGGCCGAGCAGTTCGTTGCCGGACTGTTGGGCCTGCAACGAGCCGACCGCGGCGGACGAATTCGCCATCAACGTTCGAAGCGTCTGGCCATCCTGGTCTAGAGAGCTGACGATCGCCGACTGGATGGCAAGCGACTGCTTCAGTCCGTCGTAGCTGTTATCCCAGCGCGACGTCGCGTCCAGAACCATCTTGTCGGACGAGGTGGCCGCCGCATATTGGCGAGGATACAGGCGCTCAAAATCCTGCTGGGTCTTCTGAACGTCGAATGAGAGGTTTTTAGCCTGAGCAATCAAGCCATTCATCTGAGTGATGGTCGAAGTGAGCTGACCGGCCACGCTCGTGGGCAAGCTCGCGAGATGCTTGGACTGATTGAGCAGCGACTGCGCCTGGTTTTCCAGGCTCCTGATCTGATTGTTGATTTGTTCAAGAGCACGTGCGGCAGTCAGTAGATTTTGACTGTAGTTCGTCGGATCGAAGACGATATCGAACGCTCCGAGCCGTCGCGACCCGTTCACGGCAATGACGAAAGATAGTAGCGTCGTGATGACAATTCTTGAGGTTGTACCCATAAGCGCGCGGCCGATACGTTCGAGCATGGAAGACTCCGGTGATTGAGGTTGAGGTCAGGCCTCGTGGGCTTGTTCGAAGGTGCTGATGAGATTGGCTGCCGAGTGCAGACCGCGTTCGGCGAGGTAGCGTTCGGCGAAATGGTGAGGGCCGGTGCGGGCCAGGACCGCGTCAACGGCTCGTTGATCTTCCGGCGAGGATGCTCCGACGAGCGCGAGGGCGACTGGTCCGAGGCCTAGCTCGAACAGGCGATTGCCGGCACGGGACTGCAGATAGTAGTCACGCTTGGGGAAGGCTTCCGCGATCAGGCGTACCTGGGTGTCGTTCAATCCAAACCGGCGATAGGTCTCGGTCTGGGTCGGCTCCAGCGCACGGGGGTTCGGTAGGAATATGCGACTCGGACAGGATTCGATGATCGCGGGCGCAATCTGACTGTCGGCGATATCGGCAAGTGACTGGGTCGCGAAAATGACGGCCACGTTCTTCTTGCGCAGCGTCTTCAGCCATTCGCGAATCCGGCTCGCAAACAAAGGGGCATCCAGAAACACCCAGGCTTCATCCAGCACCAGCAAGGTGGGCCGCCCGTCGAAGCGGTTTTTAAGGGTGTGGAAGAGATAGGTCAGCACCGGTGCCACCAGGCCTGGTAATGCCATCAATTCTTCCATCTCAAAGGTCAGGACGTCTGCACCGGAAAGACGGTCGGCGTCTGCATCCAGGAAACGGCCGTACGGTCCTTCCAGCGTGTAAGGCTGCAGCGCCTGCCGCAGGGCGTCGCGGGCAAGCAGCGCCACGAGCCCGGTCATCGTCCGCTGCGAGACGGGCGCAGACCCGAGGCTCCTTAGCGCCGACCAGAGCGTCTCCTTGACGTCGGGTGTCACGGTCACGCGCTCATGGGCGAGCACGCCACAGAGCCAGTCCAGCGCCCAGAGTCTCGCTCCCTCCTCCGCCACGTCCTTGAGCGGCTGAAAGGCGATACCGCCCTTTGCACCCAGCTCATACCAGGATCCCGACAACGCGAGCGTGGTGACCCGTGCCGACCGGCCCTTGTCAAACGTGATCAATTGGGCGCTTGGGTAGCGGCGGAATTGAAGCGCGAGCATTGAAAGCAGGACCGACTTGCCCGCTCCCGTAGGACCGACAATGATGGTGTGCCCGACGTCGCCGGCATGAAGCGACAATCGAAACGGGGTCGCTCCCTTGGTCTTGGCGATCAGCAGCGGCGGGCCATCAAGGTGCTCGCACCGTTCCGGTCCGGCCCATACTGCCGATAAGGGGCACATATGGGCGCTGTTCAGCGTGTGAACGATCGGCTGGCGAATGTTGGCATAGGCTTGGCCCGGCAGACCGCCGAGCCAGGCTTCTACAGCGTTGACGCTCTCGCGGATGGCTGTGAAGCCACGGCTATTGGTCACCCGCTCGACGGCGCGGATCTTCTCGTCCGCTTGATGCGAGTCCTCGTCGCTGACGGTGACAGTCGTGGTGATATAGCCGAAGGCAACCAGATCGTCGCCAAGCTCGGAGAGCGCCGCGTCGGCGTCGAGAGCCTTGTTGCTGGCGTCGGTGTCGAGCAGCGCCGCCTGCTCGTTGAACATGACCTCTTTGAGGATCGCTGCAAGCGACTTCCGCTTGGCAAACCACTGCCGCCGGTAACGCGACAGCGTCGCGTTTGCCTGCGTGCGATCCAGCGGAATGAACCGGGTCGCCCAGCGGTAGGCGACGCCAAGCCGGTTCAGTTCGTCAAGCAAGCCGGGAAAGGTGACGTGCGGAAACCCAAGGACGGTCAACGCGCGCAGATGGCTCCGCCCGATCGCCGGTGACAATCCCCCGGTCAACGGCTCGTCGCTCAGGAAACAATCGAGATAGGCCGGAATCTTGGGAACGCTGACGGGATGACGCTTGGTCGAGACGCAGCTATGGAGATAGGTCAATGTCTCCGCATCGTTGAGAGGCCAGATCTCCGGTAGAACCGACGAAAGCAAATCGATCGCCCGGTCGGTTTCCTGGATGAACCTTTGGAGATGATCGCGATACCCTGGCTCGTCGCTGCCAAACCTTCGTTGGCTCTTAGTCTCGCTCTCACGAACGTCGCCCTGTGCTGCATTCTCGCTTCGATCAGCATCGGCGGTCGATTGATCCCGACGAATGCGCCGACCTCTTCTGGTCGCGCGATCCTTCTCCGTCGGACGCTCAAGGAACAGGCCCTCGAGGCGCGAGATCCGCTCGGCCGGCGGCAAGTACATCAGTGTCAGATGCAGCACACTCTCGAAATGCTGCCCGCCAGGGCGTGACGGATCCTCCCATGCCACCCCAGCGGCGCCTTCAAAGGCGGCCCTCCGCTCTTCATCCACCAGCCAGGACACCGGATCTGGGAATTCCGACCTCGGATATTCGGAAGCCGGAATGCGCGTGGCATCGAAGAAGAGCGCCCAGCCCGAGCCAAAGCGCTTTAGAACGTTGTTGACGCGAGATACGACGCTCATCAGTTCGGCCTCGGTCGCGCTGTCGAGGTCAGGCCCGCGGTAGCGTATCGTCCGTTGGAAGCTGCCGTCCTTGTTGAGGACGACGCCTGGCGCGACCAGGCATGCCCAAGGCAGCCAATCGGCCAGCCGATAGGCGTTGCCGCGGAATTCTCTCAAGTTCAGCATGCGAGCCGTCCCTTGTGCTTGGTGTGACGGATGGCGACTTCGACGAAGGCCGGGTCGCGTTTTGCGAGCCAAACGGCCGTGCTGTGGCCGATGACCCAAAGCATGAGGCCTGCGAGCCAAAGGCGCAGGCCGAGCGCCAGCACGGCCGAGAGGGTCCCGATCAGGATGGCGGCGGCACGCGGGGCGCCGCCAATCAGGATGGGTTCTGTCAACGAGCGGTGGAGCACGAGTTCAAAACCATCGGGGCGCATCAGATCAGCGCTCCGCCACCGAACGAGAAGAACGAAAGGAAGAAGGAACTCGCAGCGAAGGCGATCGAGAGGCCAAATACGACCTGGACCATCTTGCGGAATCCACCGGAGGTGTCGCCGAAGGCCAGCGATATGCCGGTGACCGTGATGATGATGACGGCAACGATCTTGGCGACGGGCCCCTGCACGGATTCCAGGACACGTTCGAGCGGTGCTTCCCACGGCATGCCCGAACCCGCGGCGTGTGCCGCCGTGACGCTGAGGAGCACGCAAGCCGAGGCCACGCCGAGCTCGATCCAAGGCAATCCGCCGATCGAACGGAAGCCGCGAAGGCGCGAACGCACGTTTAGACGCAGTCGAATGGACATATTACAGTCTCCTTCAGGTCAGGGGCGATGGGACGTGTTTGGAAGTCCGGGCGGGGTCTCGAGCAGGTAGTCCCCTGACGGATCGAGGCCTTTGAGCTCGGCGACAGTCTCGATGCGCCGGGCCGGCCCTCGCCCCTTGATGAAGACGATCAGGTCGATCGCTTCGGCAATGAGCCGACGCGGCACGGTTGCGACCGCTTCCTGAATGAGCTGCTCGATCCGATAGAGCGCCGCTCGTGCCGAGTTGGCGTGAACTGTGGCAATTCCGCCGGGATGACCCGTATTCCACGCCTTCAGCATGTCGAGGGCTTCAGCACCTCTGACCTCTCCGACGACGATGCGGTCGGGCCGCAAGCGCAGTGTAGAGCGGACGAGATCGGCAAGGCTCGCCACGCCCGGCTTGGTCCGGAGCGTCACGGCATCCTTTGCATCGCAACGCAGCTCACGGGTGTCTTCTATGATGACAACCCGCTCTTCGAGGCCAGCGATTTCCGCAAGAAGCGCATTGGCAAGCGTCGTCTTGCCCGACCCGGTGCCGCCGGCGATCAGGATGCTGCGCGCCTCGGTGACTGCGGCGGTCAGCACCTTTGCCATCAATGGCGAGGCAATCTGCGCCTTGACGTAGTCGGACAGGCGGAACGTGGTCGTTGCGGGCTTTCGGATCGCAAAGCATGGCGCGAGCGAAACCGGCGGCAGACGCCTTCAAAGCGCTCACCCGTTTCGGGGAGTTCTGCCGAGACGATCGGAGACGAACTGCTCGCTTCAGCCCGCACATGGCTGGCAACAAGCCGGATGATCCGCTCTGACTCCTGCGGCGTCAAAACGACGCCGGTATCAGCGCGGCCCGTCCCGTGCCGATCAAGCCAAAGCCTCCCATCGGGATTGACCATGACCTCGACGACATCAGGCTCTTCCAGAGCCAAGGCGATTGCAGGTCCCATCGCGGTCCGCAGCATGCCCCGGCGTCGTTCGCGGGTCTCTGGCGAGAGGAGATCAGACATTGCCGACCTCCTCTCGCCCTGCCGGAGAATGCTCCGGCGGCTCACCCGTCGCGCTCGGCGCGCGGGATCCGGTATCGCTGGGTTGGGCAGCGCCCAGAGGGGCGCCCTCCTCGAGGTTCCGCATGAAGAGGTCCGGCTTCGAGGCGCTGACGCGGTCCATGACGTCAGCGACAAGCCGGCCACCGGAGGCGACGCGTTTGCCGACCTGGGCAACAAACATCTCGAACCGCTCGCGGCCCAGCGCACGTGCTGCGTCCTGATCTTGCGACGGCAGCGGCGGGGTGATGGTCAGGTAGTAGCGGATGAAGAGCGCGATGGTCTCCGCCAGGACGCCGAGGTCGCGGTCGGCTCGTTCCAGTTGCCGGCTCATCCGGTCCAGCCTTCGGATCAGCGCCGCATCGCCGCTGGTGTCACGCTCGGGGTTGAGAAAGCGATCCAGCGCAGCATCGACAATGGCCGATTTGTTGGCTCCGGGGCGCTTCGCTGCGAGCTCTAGCCGCTGCGCCACACTTTCAGAGACATAGGCAGACAGTTTCGGTTTCATCGGGAATGCTCTTCAGAACGAGGGAAGAAGATCGTCGTCGTCGCGGGTGACGGCGTGGGCTCGGCGTACGGTGCTGGATGCGCTTGCTGCCTGCTGCATCTGGCTGCGGTCGGCTGCGACGTCGGACTCGTCGTCGAGCAATCGCTCCTCGAAGACGCGAGGCTCGTTTCACAGCGGGGGCGGCTTCGTCGAACAACGCCAATTGCTGCTTGAGGCCGCCTTCCTCGCCGCCCGTCTCAATGAGCTCGCGATATGGCAGGGTCGCGAGGCGAAGGTCGGTGGTGCGCACTTCGCCGCGCCAATCGTCAGTGCGGGCCGGCGGCCGGTCATACGCGTCGTCCGCCAAGGATGGTGGCTTGCGCAGACGGTTGACAAAGTTTGCGTCCTCATAGTGCCGCAGCTTGATCGCCCGGACCGGTGCAAGGCCCGACACCAGCACGATGGCCTGGTCGGGCGGCAGCTGCATCACTTCCCCCGGCGTCAGCAAAGGACGCGCGGTCTCCTGACGACTGACCATGACATGGCCAAGCCAGGGAGCCAGCCGATGACCGGCATAGTTGCGCTGTGCGCGTAGTTCCGTTGCGGTGCCGAGGGCGTCTGAAATCCGCTTGGCGGTGCTCTCGTCATTGGCGGCGAAGGCAATGCGGACGTGACAATTGTCCAGGATCGCGTTGTTCTCGCCATAAGCCTTTGCGATCTGGTTGAGCGACTGTGCGATCAGGTAGGCGCGGATGCCGTAGCCCGCCATGAACGCGAGCGCGCTTTCGAAGAAATCGAGCCGGCCGAGCGCGGGAAACTCATCCAGCATCATCAGGAGCTGGCGATGCTTGGGGTCACCTGCCTTGGTATTCAGCGTCTCGGTCAGCCGGCGACCGATCTGGTTGAGGATCAGCCTGATCAGCGGCTTGGTGCGGCTGATGTCCGATGGCGGAACGACGAGATAGAGCGTGACCGGCTTGTCGGCGCTCACGAGGTCGGCGATGCGCCAGTCGCAGCTTTCGGTGTTTCGGCTGACGACGGGATCGCGATAAAGCCCGAGAAAGCTCACTGCGGTCGACAGAACGCCCGAGCGTTCGTTTTCGGACTTATTTAGAAGCTCTCGTGCGGTCGCGGCGACGACGGGGTGCACTTTCGGCTCCGCCTCGGTGCCTAGGTGATTAGTTGCCAGCATGATCCTGAGCGTCTTCTCGAAGGATTGCGCGGGGTCGGCCAGGATCTCGGTGACGCGGGTGAGCGTCTTCTTCTCTTCCGCATAAAGAACGTGAAGGATGACACCGACCAACAACGAATGGCTGGTCTTTTCCCAATGGGTTCGGCGTTCGAGCGCCCCTTCGGGGTCGACCAGGATGTCGGCGATGTTCTGGACATCGCGGACTTCGGCCGCCCCTTTGCGCACCTCAAGCAGCGGATTGTAGCGGGCGCTTCGTGAGTCCGTGGGATTGAACAAGAGGCAATGCGAAAACGTCGAGCGCCAGCCGGAAGTCAATTCCCAGTTTTCGCCCTTGATGTCGTGCACCACCGCCGACGAGGTCCACGACAGCAATGTCGGCAACACCAGTCCGACGCCCTTGCCCGACCGGGTCGGCGCAAAGCACATGACGTGTTCCGGTCCATCGTGGCGCAGATAGTTGTTCTCGAGGCGCCCCAGGAAAACGCCCTTGGACGCGAACAAGCCGGCCGTCTTGATTTCCTTCGCCGTGGCCCACCGTGCCGAACCGTAAGTCGTCACCAATTGGCTTTGGCGCGCGCGCCACACCGAATTGACGATCGCAAACAGCGCGCCTGCGATGCCGCCGGCGGCGGCGATGGCTCCACCCTCCTCGAATATCTCGGGCGCATAGGCCTCGTACGCAAACCACCATTCGAACAATCGCCAAGGCAGATAGACGCGATAGCCGACGATCAAAAACCAGGGCTCACCCAGCCGCTGTTGATAGCCGAGAGCTGCGGCGGTCCATTGCGTTGCGCCCCAGGTCGACACCGCGACGATGCCGAACACGACGGCAATCTGACCGACATAGATTTTCGCTGGAAACATCCGGCTCGCCCCACTCACTCACCCCACGTGAGCGGCGCGATGAAAGGGGCCAATGCGCCTTGCGTTCAATCGAAATAAAAATCGCGTCCGGGAAGCGAGAGCAATTTCGATCAGGCGTGCGAGGGTGAGAAGGATCTGCGTCCAGTCTCGGCGAGGATGATCTAACACCTCAACAAAAGGTGAGTGACCTGCTCAAGCTGGATGACTCTTGATGCGGACAGGAGCGTGACCGAGGCAGACATGGAACAGAAGGGATTGCAGCGGGGCAAACGCTCCTACTGGAAGGGCCGGAGCGCCGATTCTGCCCTGGAACCAGGGTTAACCCTCTATTATACTCATCTTGCGAACTGAGTATAAACGCTGGACGCTGGGTTCTATCCCCCTTATACTCAATCCGCAGACTGAGTATAATTCCGGAATACGACCATGCCGGCCCCTTCTCTGGTCAGCCAGACGACCTATGCCGAGCTCTTGGAGCGTACCGCGAACGCCGCCTTCGAGGACGCGTTTGCGGACAACGGCTCGTTCACGGCCAAAAGCATCAATGGCCGCAAGTATTGGTACTTCCAGACCGGCACCGGCGCCGAGCGGTCGCAGCGCTATGTCGGGCCGGAGACGCCAGAGCTGCTGGAGCGCATTGCCCACCAACAGGAAGTTCGCGAAGACGAGCGCGAGCGCAGGGCGCTTGTGTCCACCCTTGTCCGCTCGTTCAGCTTTCCTCGCCCCATTCCCGAGATCGGCGACGTCATCGCGGCGCTCGCCAAGGTCGGCGTGTTCCGCCTTCGCGGCGTGCTCGTTGGAACGATCGCCTACCAAACCTATGCTGCCATGCTTGGCGTCCGCCTCTCCGCCGGCTCGCTCCAGACCGGCGACGTCGACATTGCCCAGTTCAGGAATGTCTCGGTGGCGGTCGAGGACTCCACGCCGCCCGTTCTGGAAGTGCTAAAGGAAGTCGACAAAACCTTTCGTCCCGTTCCTCACGTATCTGACGGCCGGCGCGTGACCAGCTATGCGGCCAAGGGCGGCTTGCGCGTCGACTTTCTCACCCCGCATCAGGGCAAGGAGACTGCTCGCCCCCAAAAGCTACCTGCCCTGAACACGGACGCCCAGCCGCTGCGCTTCCTTGATTTCCTGATCCGCGATCCCGAGCCCGCGGTCATCCTGCATGGTGCCGGCATCTACGTGCACGTGCCGGCTCCGGCACGCTATGCCGTCCACAAGCTCATCATCTCCCGCAGGCGCCCGGAGGGGCTTGCAAAGCGCGACAAGGACCTGCAGCAGTCCGAGGCGTTGCTTGCGGCCCTGGCCGAAAAGCGGCCCCATGAGCTGAAATCGGCCTGGGAGGAAGCTCACGATCGCGGTCCCAAATGGCGCCAGTTGATGCTCGAAGGGCTCGCTTTGCTTTCGGCCTCCGTTCGGGACGCGGTGCTCAAGACCATTGGCGCGCCTCGCTCGATCATTCCGGGCCTCGATCTTTCCTTCGACAATCCCCCTGCTCGCTATGACTTCAGCCGCGACGTCGTGACGTTCCAGGGAAAGGAGCTCGGCGGAACGGTCAACTGCGCAGTCAGCCGCGAAGCGCTGGACGACCATTTTGATGCCGATGGTCTCGGGCAAGAGGGCCGGGTGGAAGCATTCCTCAAGAACCGGTCGAGGATCGAGGAGATCGCTCGCGCCAAATATCTCTCCTCGCCGGTCGACGAGCCCGGCGCCGTCCTGGTCAAGACATCCGACGTCGACAGTTTCTCGACGCGACGAGCGCCCAAGAGAAAGTGAGTCTCCCCTCACCGTCCAATCCCGCGCTTGATGCCGATCGACCAGGATATGCCCTCTCCGCCGACCTGACCGGTGACCAATTGCCCGCGCGCTCGCTCCAGCACCGGACGCCAGGGCACCAGGACGAACTCGTGCGATCGCTCGATGAGGGCGAACCTCCCGCTGTTCAGCGTCAGCATACGCCGGTAGACGCCATCGATCTTGTCGCCAGCCTTGGCATCGACATGTGCAAGGCCGGAGCGCGCGGATATATCCGCCGCGGTCCGCGCCAACTCGCGCGCCTCGAGCGTCTCAAGCATATTCCGCGCGAAACGCATCTGACCACCTTCCTCTCGCGCCAGCCCTTGCTCGATCAGCCACCGCCCCCTTGCTCGCAACGCGGTGTCGACTTCGGCGCCAAAGCCGGTCGACGCGAGCTCATCGCGCTCCTTCCCAACGAGCTTGCGATCAAGCCAGGTCGCGCCGAGTGCCTGCGGCAAATCTTCAAGCCTTTGCCATGACAGCACCGCGACCCGCACCGGATTGCGCGATTGCTGGAGTTTCTCGTATCGAAGCGCCCGGTCCAGATAATCCCGCCCCACGCTCCAGCTGCCATCGGCAAGACGGCTGACCATCCCTTCGCGCCGCATCGCCTCCAGACGACGGACGTGGGCTCCGACAAATTCGTCCGATGCTTGCGGGTCGAATTCCCGATGCAGACGGTCACTGTAGATGTCGCTATGGCCGGCGGCGATCTGTGCAATCGTCCGATCGATCGCCCGCGGTTCAGCAGCGCGCGGCCTGAGTTCCAGAATCGTGTTCCGGACAGGCGGCTCTTCGTTAGCGCCGACGGCGCCAATCTCGGCATAGTGCGTCCGTCCGTCCACTCCATCGATCACGACATAGCGGCGCTCGGTCAGTTCGTCCGCAAACCCCTCGCCAATGACCCGCCCGACCAGGCGATGATCGCTTCGTTCCCGATCGAAGATCGTGTAGTCGCCTGCTGCCCGCGAAATTCCTGCCGCCGCCATCTCGCGGTGCATGGTCTTGATGATGTCGCCTCGTTCCCCCATTCGCCTGAGCCTGGGCTCCAGCTCGGAGTTGATCTGCCACCGGCCGGGCTCGCTCTCCTCGGCCAAGCCCATGCGCTCCAAGGTTCGCAACCGCCCGATCCGCGCCGTTTGCCAGGCAGGCTCCCGTCCAGACAGCGCCCCCAATTCAAGAACTCCGCCCTGAGCATCTCGCAGGATGCTCCGGTCGAGCCGCGTGAGCCGCTCGCCGGTGATTTCCTGCTGAAGCTTACGCGCGACCTCGATCTCGGTTTCAGGGCCGAGCTCTCGCGTGATGAGCTCCACTGCCCGCGACCGAAAGCCATGAGCGATATAGTCGCGTGCGATGACGAGGTCGTTTCCTTCGTCATCCTTGCCGCGGAGGACGATGTGCGTATGGGGATGGCCGGTGTTGAAATGATCGGCAGCAACCCAGTCGAGCCTGGTACCGAGATCCTGCTCCATCTGCTGCATGAGGTCGCGGACGAACGGCTTCAGGTCCGCCAGCTCCGCGCTATCCTCCGGCGCCACGATAAATCGGAACTGGTGGCGATCGCTGGCGCTACGCTCCGCGAAGGTCTTACCATCGGCGTGATCATTGCTGGCGTCGTATAGCTCCCCTGGCTCGCCCTCGCGTGTGACGCCGTCGCGCGGGACGTATCGGAGGTGAGCTCGCACTGCACCGGTGTCGCCTGACTTGATCCGCACGACCCGTGCCTTGACCACGACACGGCGTTGGCCCCGGCTTCGTCCGCGCTCGGCTAACACCGCACCTTGCGCGCGGCCTCGGCCGATGCGGCTGCCGGTAAACGAAGAACTAACCCGCACGCTGGCACCGGCCTTGGTCGCCTCCTGCCGAACGCGCCGAAGATAGCCGGTCGCTCTTCTGGCTTTGCGGTTGCCGATCCGTCCGAGCTTCACATCGAATTCGTCGTCGATTTCTCGCATGGCCTGATCCGGCATTTGAATGAGCCCGCGATATGTGAAGTCGATGAGCGTCCGCCAAGACGCAGACGCAATTGCGCAAGTTCGCCATTGCGTTGGGTCGAGCGTGGTGACAGCCAGGACCTAGGCGGCGCCAAATCTTGGATGTGCAGACAACGGCTTAGGCGCTCTGTAGCGCCAGTGCTTTTATCTTGCCCTCCCGCTTTTTTGCTTCCTAGCGAAAGAGCCGCCGCGACTTGGCGGTTGACTTGCGAAGCCCCACTGTTTCCGCGCGCTCGCGATAGCGATCGTTACCCGAAGGGCCGAGACACCCGTAGGGTGGCTCGGTGAGGAGCGAAGCGACGAGTAGAGCGCGGGCCGAAGGCATCGCCCGTATCTATCAGAACGTTGTTATCGCACTCCTCCACCTTGCCGCGCGAACGAGAGTCCTTCTGTAGCAAAGCCGAAAGTCTTAGCGTCATGATCGCGTTGCAGCGGTTCGAAATACCAGCCGAATGTCCGTCACGAGGCGCCCGCGAACCTGGAAACTGACGACCGATGTCACGAGCTTCCCGATGTACAGCCGCCGGACGCTTACGTCGACTACGGCCCCTCGCCACTCCGGAGTGACAGCGTAATCCGGCCCCTCTTGAAAGGCTCAAGATTGGACAAGCAGCAGCGACAACAGTCGTCTATTGTATCGATATGGCCTAGTCTATAACCGCGACGCGACGGAGCTAAATTGGTGACCCAGTCTTCCCAAAACGAAGCGGATACCGAGCTGCTTGCGGAAGCTCTCGCCGCGCTCGGTGAGTTGCTCTCGCGTGCGCAGGACGCGACCGATGAGTCGTTCGACGACGGCCATTCGGTTGATTCTTGGAAGAGCGAGGAACTCCGTGCCGCGATAGGGCGGGCCGAAGCAATGATCGCGAAAGCCAAGGCGCAAAAAGCCGCTCACCGTGCAAAATGGGAGCACGCCAGGTCGGCCGGTTGCAACTATATACTTGACCCGAGAGCGTCAGGCTCACCAAGATCCGGCGTCACGTACAGCCCTCGCACGCGTGGCTCTACCTATTGGCTCAGAAGTGGATCGGGACTGAGGGCGTGACTGAGGTCATCCGCCTCTCTCGACCGACCTTCGCAACAACGCGTGAAAATCTAACGCGCCCGAACGCAGACTGAGCGAGACAGGACGTCGTCCTGTCTCGCTCAGATGGCGGCGACGCAGCCGAATTCGCCGGGGCGACCGTTAGCGCTTGGGAGCGTAAGGCCCAAACTCAGTGAAAAAATCTGGCTGGATAGGGCGTTCGTCGAACCGAATTCCAGCCAACGCTTTGGCCTCGACCTCGGCAATTATCGCGTCTTGCCGCTCGATTGGAACACCCTTCTCGCTCCACAAAGTGCGCAATTCGGCCTCTGGATCGGATGGCATTCGAAGCTTGTTACGAGGCATGTCTTCGAAGTTGGCGCAGACGATTTCGACATTGGGCGCGATGCCCTTCCACGCGTCACGATAGTAGGCGCAGTCTACGCCGCAGCCCGCTTCAAGGTGAATTCCGGTCTGCTCGGCGAACTTCAGATAGTCTGCGCTCTTGCGTTCGCGGTAGCACTGGACACCGCTATATTGGAACGGCGCTGACGTCTGGGGGATGATGAACGTCCCATAATCCGCGATGTCGGACGCGATATCGATCAGGTGAAATTCAAACGAGCGCCCGGTGTAACGCGGTCCGCCTGCGCTCCTGGCAGTAGCTCCGAACGGGGGATTTGCGATCGCGCAACCGAAATGCCCCAAGCTCCGCAAGTCCAGATCGAAGACGTCGGCGCAAATCCATTTGGCTTCCGGCAGCACCTTGCGACCGACCTCGACATAGGCAGGATTACGCTCGATACAGACGATCTCTTTTTGTGGTTCGTCGCGACCACGCGCGTAGTGTGCCCTCCAATAGACATAGAACGCGAGTGCACCAATACCCGCGCAAAGGTCGACAGTCCGGCCGCCAAAAGCATCGATTGCGAAGTCTCCGGCAAGTCCGCTAGGGGTAAAGAACGCGCCCGCCGCCCCATTGATGTGGCTTGCCCCTTCGTGCCAGTTATCGAGCACGAACGCACGCTCATCATAGGTGAGGACGTCTTTCTTGAGCAGTTCAACGGCCTCAGCATGTGCCTTGGCTTCAGCCTTCGTGAGTTTTGCCATCGTGATGTCTCGCTTCTCGTCCTCGAATGGGCGTTTGATGATCGGCGCGGCGCGCATGGCCTTCGCCATGCCGCCTGCCCGTCGGCGAGACCGGGGTTTCGGGGGGCAAGAGCTTGTTTCGGCGCCAGCGTTAGCGGCGCGAATCCGATGGTGCGCAACGCGGTTGCACCGAGCCAGCGTGAGCTGCGACGTGCGACCGACTTGCTGCACCGGAGGACGAAAGAAGGTCTTGCAGGGGGTGCAGGGGCAGCGCCCCTCAAGTCCCCCGCTGAAGAGAAACGCGCTTCTCGCATTCCATCGACTGGACGCGCTCCCGCGAGTTCAAATCTTCTGATCATAGACGGCATGATCCCACGAAGTCGTCGTGGAGGTTCCGTCAGACACAGTCATGGAAGACCTCGCCCGCTGGCGTCGCGCGCGGTGAGGAGGTCACGGCTCGATGCGAAAAAAAAAGCACGACGGCCGCGCGCCTTGCTTCAGACGCGCGGCCGTCGCTGCCGACCGTTCACATATCCGGATTCCAGGTCCAGAGCGGCTGCGCCACGCCCAGAATATCGCAGCGAAGAACGGGCCCGAAGTAGCGGGAGTCGAAGGAACTCGGATGCGGCTGCAGCAGGAAATATTCCCCCTCGACCAGCCGCATACAGCCCTCCCAGGACGGCAACGGCGCGCCTCTTCTGTCTTTGTTCAGCACCTCGGCAACGACCTTGCCGTTAATGGAAATGGCATCGATCGGCTCCTTGATGCGACAGACTTTGTCGCCGCCGGCGGCTTCGACCCGCTTCAGAAGCGGCACTGGCGTCGGCAGGATCTGGTGAGCCAAAATCAACAGCTCCACCGCGGCGGTCGGCTTGTAGACAGCGAGTTCGCCGCGTTCGGGCAGCCGCTGATCCAGATAGTAGAAGCCTAGCCGCGCACTGCCCGAGGCATTGTAGATGAGGAGCGGCACCGCTGGCGCCGAGGACATCAGAAGCAAGATGACGCTCCCGCACATGGCCGAGAGCGTTGTGGCCTGGCGCCACAGCTTTGTACGATCAATCCGCATCGGAGGTCGATCTCCTCTTGTTGGCCTTCGACCATTCGACAAGGTCTTCGATGTGGTAGCGGACGTCACGCCCATGCTTGCGGTATTCAGGGCCCCTGCCCTGGACCCGCATCTTCTCAAGCGTATTCTTGGTGAGCCGCAGCCAGGCGGCCGCTTCCACGGTGTTGAGGAACGGCTTGTCCGGTTCCCTGTCATCACTCTTTGTCATCCAACTTCCCTTCCCGCACCCCGTACAACCGAAAGGTGCAAGAAGAAGCGTCGTCAGATCAGGTGAGGTTTGGGAAGTGGCGAAGGCTGTGTGGCTCGCTCCGCCATCCCACGCGAGCCAAGCTCGTCAAGCAAGGACGGCACGATCGGCCGCCGCGATTAGGACAGCATTTTCTCAGGCGGCCGGTTGGACGGAAGATTGTTCTAGCCGAGGAGGCTCAGATAGCCGCCTTTCATCAATTCATTGCCCTTTGCGACAAGCCGTCGCACGCGGTCCTTTAGAAACTGACTCGGCCCCTGCCACTCTTCTGCAACCTTGCTCTCGCCGAAGAGACTGATCGCGATCTGGCGATAGGTTTTTCCCATCAGGCTTTCATCGAGCGCTGTCAGTGCCTGCTGCAGACGCTCGTTGCTTGCGCACATTAGAATCTGTCCAAGCTGGGGCGCGGGTTCGGTGAGGCGCCGAAGGCGATTGAGGAGTTCGGCATGATTTGCGATATCACCGAGTGCGGGGCGGAGCGCATGCGGAGCACCTGAGCTGACGGCTTTTTTGGAGCGAAGCGGCCGCGAGGAGCCGGACTTGTCCGGCGGGGAAAAAAGCCGGCGGCGATGGTTTAGCAGGCGGAGCGCTTCCCATAGGTCTCTCTCGCCACGCATGAGGGGATCGGACCCGCTAACAACAAAAGAGGACAAGACCCGGCCGATCGGCCGACAGAAGATGCGACAACAGCTCCAAGGGCCAGCTCAAGACTGTCTCGATCTTGGCCAGAGATTGTCGGATCGATCGGGGCGAGAATGCCAGGACTCATCCCGACTTCCGCGTCTTTATCCGGAGTTTCAAGATCGGCTGGAAGCTGGATTCAAGCGGCGAGAGCAGCGGCAGAGGAGTATGTGAGCCTGTCGCTGGCGGCGCCAGAGTTCAGTCCGCGCAAGCTCTACGCTAATCTCGGCCGCGCCGCCGGCCAGGACGACGACAGCGTGTTCGCTCTGATCTGGAAGCTTGCCAACTGATGTCGACCGCCCCTCGCAAGCGCCACTTGCGGGTGGCCGTTCTCTTGCCCGGCTAGGCGTTCGCCAAGACGAGAAGAGACTCGAACGATCGAACGCGGGCGTTGAACGTCCCGAATGTCAATCTTGCAATTTGGTGTTACACTTTTTCTTGCGCGTGCCGATTCTGAAGGCCCGCGCAATTGATTGGTTCATCTTTCCAAACATTGACGGAGGGCTCATGGCCAAGAAGGCGAAGAAGGCAGCGAAGAAGACCACGGCGAAAAAAGCCAAGAAGAAAAAGAAGTAGGTCTCTCGCTGACCAGCCTCGTTCCTGCCTGGATATCTCTACCGCGCCTTTGACTCTGCGCGAGGTCGATTGAGCCACGTTGGCGGGAACGGGTCGCGCTAATGGCTAAGCCGGATCGGAAGCGCCGCTTCGTGCAACACGGTCCGGCTTTTCATTTTGCCGTCAGGCCTAGGGGGAATGCTGACAGGTCCGATGCGGGTCTGCGAACCCGGAGGGCCCGGGAAGTTTCAATTGATCAATTAAGCGCGCCTACCACACTCGGCACGAGCCGTGTCAGGAGCACCGCGGTGGACGTCAGGGTCGACAGGCACACAGCCGCCTGGGCGAGGCAGATGCGTCTGAGCTTCACCGAATGCGGCTCGGGAAATTCCCTGAACGGGCTTACCATCGTCGGCTCCATGATGCGGGGCAACATTGGCTTGGAGTCGAGCTATAGGATGAGTCGCCGCTGCGCCGTCCGGCTATATTTGCAGGCCCCCAGATTGACTCCGGAGCGACTCGGCACGCGCAAAGCGGGGGCGCGAGGCAAGCCTTCGCGCCCGAATCGAGACCTCTAGCCTCAGGTAAACAAAGCGTTAATACTCTCAGCCGTGCGGGCGATTTCGAAGGCCTTGTTGGGGTCGTAGTGGCTTGGCGGAAACGCCATGTAGCGCGGCACAAAGCCCTCCACGCGCTCTCTTCCCTCGCCGCTTAGGCAGTCGTGGATGATCTTCTTCTGCACCTTGCCTGTCTCCGAGACGTTGGCATCGGCGATCGATTGGCCAGCTAGTTTCGGACAGCAGCGCGTTGATTGCGGTGCGGTCCCTCAGGAGATCGAGGAAGGCGTCGTCCAGCGTCCACCACCGTGCGACGTCGGGCTTGATGACGAGACCCGCCGCCTCGGTCAGCGCCGATCCAGCGGCAAGCGTTTCAGCCATCGCGAGCCCGATGACCCTGAGCACTGCATCGTCGGGCAGCGCCAGCAGCCGGGCGAACAGGCTTGCCCCTGTATGGGCATCGCCATTGCCCCGTGTGAGGGTGCCGTAATAGCTCTTTTCGATCTGGAGCAGGTCGAGCACCGCGTCGCGCTCGGTCGTGAGCGCGGCCTGCGCGGGGCTGCCGGCAAGGCTTTCCGCGGTCGTCTCCTTGTCGGCGCGCTGCGGATCGGGCTTGACGCTCCAGAGCGGAGAGCCGGCGATCATGTGGGAGGCAGCAAGGCGCAGCGCGATGGCCGGATGAGCAAGCAACTCGGCGCGGACGATGGCATGCCGGTGCAGTGCCAGATAGTTCTCGGCGGCCTTGGTCAGCTCGGCCTTTGCGGTGGACGTGCCACGCTCGCCATCTCCTCCCCGGCGATCTTCATCGGCGGTGTGCGCGTTCTCGTAGGCCCGGTAGCCTTGATGGACCTCGACCTCGCCATTGGCTCGGACTTCGATGAAGGCCTCACCGCCCTCTTCCAGCTCGGCCTCGTCATATTGCCATGCCGGGAAGCGCGTTCCCTTGTCGAGCGCGGTGACCGTCCACCCTTGTCCCGCTAGCTGATCCCGCAGACTAGCTATAGCTGCATTCTGCAAGGCCCAGAAGGCGTCGGCATCGGCGAAGTAGCTGACGTCGCCGAAGAGGTCGGCGATCATATCGCCCTTGTAAGCATCGAGTGGAAACCTCGCCACGCTGGTTGCGATCTGGTCGGTGCCGAACAGCCATTGCCTGAGATCACGGCCTCGTGGGGCACCTTCGTCGCTTGCCGGGTCCTTCTCGGCCGCCAATGCTGTGACCCAGTCCTTCTGCTGGCGGCGCGTGGCGGAGGCAAGCAGTTGCAGCTCCTCGGCTTCGATCTCGCCATCGCGGTAGGCGTCCTTGATAGCGCTGTGGAGCGAAGCGAGCGCAAGGCGCTGTTTGACATAGCGTTCGGTCTGACCGAACGTCCGCGCGATCTCGGCGACGCTGCGCCCCTGTTTGAGGAGCTTGGCGAAGGCCTCGTATTCCTCAAGTTCATCCATGCCGGCGCGCGCCACGTTCTCGATCAGGGATGCTTCCATGGCGTCCGCATCGCTGTCGCCAACGGCAACCGCGCAGGGCAGCAAGACCTCGCAGGTCGCGACACCCTGCTCTTCAGCGACCTTACTTGCGGCAAAGTAGCGGCGCCGGCCCGCGACGATTTCGAACGTCTCGCCGTGAGGCCGGACCAGCAAGGGCTGGAGGACGCCGCGGGCGCGGATCGACGGCAGGATATCGGAGACGTCGGGGGCTTTCCGGCTGTGACGGACGTTGACGCTTGCGATCTTGAGATCGCTCAGGGCGATGTTGCGCAGTTCCATTTTGGTTTCCTTTCGTTTGCAGAGACGGGCTCGGCTGGTTGCGTGGGGGCCTCGTCGAGAGCCCGATGTCGAGAGGCGTCGGGTGCGGCCTGCGAGCCACTGGCAGCGGACGCGGCAGAGGACGTTGACCGCAGCTAACCTGCGGCCCTCATCTCGCCGGTGCGCTTTGGCATGCGCTGGTCATCGGGCCGAGAGAGCGGCCTCGTGTTCGTGCTCGGCGACGGAAATGTCGCCCCCGAACGCGAGCAGGAAATCGGCGGCCTTGCTCGCTTTGCTGGCGGTTCTGTGCGTACCAGTCGTCCTGATGGATGCAGTATCGACCGATGGCTGTCGCGATGACGTTGTCGAGCTGCGACAAATAGACGTGGGAGGCTTCACGAGCATCCAGCAGATCCTTGAGGGAAAGCGACGCGTAATCCCGTCGCGGCGGGAATATGGTCTTGCTCCCGTCGGGACGGGCTGTCTGGATCGGCATCACGCCCTTGGGCGCGCGCGTCGCCGGCTTTCTGCTCATGTGATTTCGCTCCGTGGGGCAATGGGCGGCCTAGGGCGCGAGCAATAAAGAATCTTCGCCTGACCGCATGAAATGAGGATTTGGAATAGCGATGTTGCACCGGGGAAATCACAGCCAAACGACAGCAACGCCCCCAAGCGGACGATAAAGCAATGAAAGGTCGCCCAACTCGGTTGCGACGATTTACGCGAGAATTGCTATTTGACCGGCGCTGGCTCTTCCACGGCCATCGTCGGGATTTGCCCGGCTCACTTGTTGGGAAGTGGCGCCAGATTGACCGTAAGGGGTGGGATGTGTGGAAGGCGACGCGAATGGGCCCGCGAATCTGCGATCTGGGCGTATTGCGTGAAAGCGGCCTGTTGGTACATGATTGCAATTTGAGACCGCCCCTTATTTCAATTGATCGACCTCCTCGCCGATCGGGTGGACTGGGAGTGGCCATGACAACATGTCAAACAAGCTATTCTCGCTACACGAGCAAACTAGTGTCATATGACGACCGCGGCAGCCTGGGTCAGAAGTCCTGCAGCAGATGATTGGCGCAGCTTCAAGCACGGGCTCCGCACCAGTATCCTACTAAGCCCCCTCCGTAGGGAGGCGGCGCGCAGGTCGATCAACAATGCTCCGCAGCGGGTCCCGCATGCGACCGGCCAATATTGGATTGGAATAGATTGATGAACATGCGTTCGCGAGCCACCATTAACGGCGCGCTATCGTTTATCGGCCTGTGCTTGCTCGTTGTACTGGTAATTATCTCGCAGCAGGTCTACAGCGATTTTCGGGTCGTCGCCGACGATCAGATCTGCTCTTCGTGCGGGGATATCAAATTTCAAGACGCCATCGACATGGTGAAACAGATCCTCACGCTGTCCACCACAACCGCTATTGCGTTATTCGGCGGGCTCGTTTTCGCCGCGATCAAGACGCCGCAATATGCCAATTCACCGATGCTCTATGCCGTTCAAAGAGCGCTGCACCTCGTCGCGGCCCTGTCGTTGGTTACGACCCTGCACTACTGCTTCGTCTTATCTCACGTCTTGTCGGTTCGTTTCGTTGATAAAATTGCCTTCATCGGCTCGCGCGCATACAACAATCTAGTGGAATGGATCTACTATCCAACGCTGATCGCATTTGTCGCCCTGCTGATTTCAATTTTGCTAATGTCATTCGACGTCGCGCCCGTCGAAACACCAGAATCACCTCTGCAGGATGATAGCATTCATGACTAGGTGCGGGCACGTCGTAGTGATAGCGCTCCTGAGCTTCCAGCCTGGTTTTGCTCTCGGCGAGGCGCTCCCTCACGGTGCGCAGGCTATCTCTTCGGAAGATACTGCAAGTAGCGCCTACATAAACTCCGCTTGGCCGGCAAACGATTTGCAGGCCGTGGTTACGGAATGGAGTGACCATAACCACGCAGCCATTGACGAGGAAGCGCGAGCCATTCTCATTGCTCTGGACTTACAAGCGGAGTACCGAACAATTAGTACCTTAGGCATCTCCAGCGAGACGACGAGAGCGGCCTCGAAGAGAGCTCTCGCTCATTTTCTCAATGACGAAATGAGCTACGACACAGTAACGTCGTTCGAAGCGCTGATCTCGTCTGAATTGGGCCGGAATCCGATCAGCATAGCTCAAGTCAATAGAGTGGGCATTGTTAATTTTCCTTCAGGAACAACATCAGTATTTGTCAGATCGATGGACGGCGGCGTCGAGAAGCAAATAGCAAATGCAACGAAGTTTGTGGCTGCCACGGGCCAGTACAGCTTTAAGCTGACAGTGAATGGTGCACTGTGCGAAAAGGTCCTCAGCATTGGCGCAGGCCAATCCGACACCATGACGTGCCCCTAGACAGTCATTCCCCATATAGAAGCGCCGAAGGAACCCCCTTCTTACTCGGGTCGTATGATATCGTTTCCATGTCGCGCACGTTTCGATCGCTTAGGCACATGTTCGGTGTATAGGTCGCCGACATAAGATCGCCATGCCGCACGGCGACTGTGTGCTCGAAACCGATCCAATGGCCGGTTTCGTGCAACATTACCTTCAGTAGATCGAGTTCGGTTCGTCCGCTTCCAAAGACGACTTCCTTCTGGCCGACGTTCAAGAACTTGAATTCACTTGAGTTGATTTCAACGCTTTTTCCAAACAGCCCGCATGCGATCACTCGATTCCCTATGCACGACATCTTGCCGTCCTCGGACAGTGTAATCTCGTATGAACCCGCGGTAGCATCGGGAGTGCACAACGCCTCGCGCAGGCCCTTCAGGCGCGCATCAACAGTTTCAGCGCCCGCACTGCAGAGTCGAACAAGAGCTGGATCGTCTTTGCCAATCGCTATGTAGTCGCTGGCAATTCGGCCATCGCGGCTCTGACGCCCAAAAAACTCTCCAAAACGTTTCGTCGGCAAGAGCTCATTTAGCGTTGTACCGACTGGATCGCCCATTTTGGGTATCGCGTTCGGATTTTGTAAGAGGTTAGTTGCGGCTCTGAGAGCCAGCACGAAGTTGTCCATTATCCAAATTTGGTCATCGACCGCAAGAATGGCCGCGCTATCTGGCGTGCAGTTGGAGCAGGCGAGATACCAGAGCCTCATGCTCGTCACAACGAAACGAACCAGCTTCTCTTTCAACGAGTCAGGCATTCCTGGAAACGAAACACGTATCAAGCGCGCGCGCCGAAAGAATGTGTCCGGCCGCTGCCGAATAGAACGAGGCGGCGAGGATTGCTCTTCCTGGAAGCGCCGACTCGCGTCGAAGCATACGTAGGGATCGAGCGCAGCATCGATCCTTATGCGGTTGGGGATATTAACGATCGTTCCTGACGGCGGCGGATCGCTTGTGTAGCAAGGATAAGGGTCGAATTGACGTGAGCCGTCAACGGACCATTCAACGATCTGCAGCTCGGTGGAATCAAGATTCCCGGCAATGGACTCTTTGAGGCTCCGTTTCAGCGCGGCAACATCCTCTCCCGACAACAGCGCCAGCTGCTGTCGGGCGGACTCTGGCACGAGGGAGGAAACTCTGCTTGGATCTGCTATTTCTCGATCCAGGGAAGCGATCGCTCTGTATGCGGCGATCGGATTGCCGGGCTTGCAGCCCGGATCCAAAGCTATCGCCGCACGGATATAGTGACCCAGACCATCTTGCGGCGAGCTGTTCCAAGCCTCGAAGAACTTGGCCTGACGGATCAGACCGCGGAATAACTCGAGCGTGTTCAGCTGCGGCGCAATTTTTATGTCGGACCAGACCCCGACGGGTTGCCTATTTTGACCGTTGACGTTCGATGCAGGAAGGCAAAAAATGAAAAGGCAAACGATCTTTAAGCAGATAAGTAATTTGGACATGTTCCACCGAATCCTTCGACATCTGATCATAGGCTGTTCATTGGCAGTCGCATCTCTTCCATCGTTCGCAAATCGGCTCGATGCACAATCTGGACTCTTTAAAGAACCAAACGGAAGCCAAATTCGGACGGCAGAAGGCGGCAATTGGTTGATCGGCAGCTGGCGTCCCTACGGTCCATTTGAATGCGGTCAGCTTTCATTCGAAGTGGCGATGGCCGCTACGAACAGAACTAACGTTGCACAAATATATGACCCGATCAGTGGCCAACACTTCTTGATAAGAGCCTTTGAAATCTCGAACGACGTGATCGAAGCTAAGCCGCTTTTCTTTCCGCCGCTCCCCTATGGGGATTCTATTGTCGCTAGAAGAAATGGTCCAAATCAAATCATCGTCGAAACCAACTTCGGTCCGCTAACGATGGACCGATGCCCCGTGGCAGGTCAAGGACCGGGATAGCCAGCCTCGCCGACGGCGAATCGACGCTCAGTTGGAGACGGGCGCTATCCACATCCCCTACCCGCTGCGCATTGATGGGGTTTAGCGACCCAAGGGGTTGAGAATTTGACAGTTGCTGGCGCCGTGCTTCGATAGCGCCATGACCAAGGCAGAGAACCGAGCGGCCGCGAAGGCCTATCACGAGGAGCGAAAACGCCAACGCGACGAGGAAGCGCGGGCCGCGGATATCGCCGCGGACCTTGGCGAACTCGATCGGCTACGGCGCTATCTCATTTCCGGGCGGAGGGCCCAGGGCGCCGACGCCGAGAAGCTGCGGAGCGCGATCGACGATTATGTTGAACAGCTGACCGGAGACCGGACCGTCCTACACGCCCAGTCCTCAAGCATCGGGACCTAAGAAGTCTGCACAATGACCAGATTGCTGGCGAACTTGATTACATTAGCGACGCTTATTCTCCCCGGCGCGCTGGCGGCCGAGGAAAACATCGTTGGCCGAGCCAGCCTGATCGATGGCGACACGATCGAGATTCACGGCACAAGGATTCGATTGTGGGGCATCGACGCACCAGAGAGCGATCAGCTTTGCCGCGGGGACGACCGCGAGCTTTATCGGTGCGGTCAAAAGGCCGCCGCCGCCTTGGCTGGCCTGTTCTTTGCGATTCAGCGCCCTGTTATCTGCGCACCAAAGGATCGAGACCACTACGATCGCATAGTCGCAGTGTGTAAGATCGGCGACCCGGGACCGGATATCGCGCATTGGATGGTCTCAAACGGGCATGCGCTCGACTAGCCGCAATATTCTTCAGGCCAGTATGCCGATGCCCAGCGTCGGGCCTGAGGGAGCGAGGGCCGGCGTATGGGCTGGAAGCTTCGTCGAGCCGTGGCGGTACCGCGCCTGTACCCGAGCCGGTGAGCGGCCGTCGGAGTGCTCGGACAAGACGCCTTTTCGATGATGAGCAAGGACTGGGGCGGCCATGAGCCTCGCGCGCAAGTACCCTGCCCTGCCTACACATTCGCATCACTCCGAAAACGCGACCACCCACGCTTGCCGACGATAGATTTTTCTTGATCTCCCGGTGCACACGTCGTGCACACGCCGCCCTCTAACCGCTTGAAAAACCTGAGCTCTCGCTCCAATCCATCATTGGACGACCCGCAGCGCCGGGCTAAGGCATTGATTTTGGTGGGCGCACCAGGGCTCGAACCTGGGACCCGCTGAATAAGTGTTAGGTGCTGCAATAATCGATTGTGCGCAGCTCTCCCCTAATTCGAGGCCTCTCTGACATTTAGGTACCGATTGGCCCCGCGACGCCCCTTACAAGCCCCCATCACCTCTCGGAAATGGATGCAATTCGTCCTTTTTGCACGCCACAGCTACCCGGCAGCTATGCTTAAGCTTTAGATATCTTTGTTCCTGGAGAAGCCTGCGCTTCTATTGCCTCAGCGGATCACGGTTCGGGCGCAGACATGGGCGGGAAGGCTCCGATCGAGGCATTAGGGCCGCCAGATGGTGGCAAGAAGCTGCACGCTATGAAGCGGCCACGCAAAAACCGTGGCATGCCGCCGCCCGCGACGTTCGATATCGATACGCTGCCCGATAGCTCCAATTTGACGGCATTAGAGACGGCCGCGGTCATCCGGCGCACGCCTGGCGCGCTGGAGCAGTGGCGGCGCGATCCGAACCACCCGCTGAAATGGCGCTACGTCGATGGCCGGCCACTCTATCGTGTCGACGCGGTGCGCGACTACCTGGCCAAGTGCGACAAGATCACTAAGGCGCCTCAGCCGCATAATGCTCACGGAGACGGCCGAGGAGCTCTGCCTTGATCGGGTCAAGTGGATTCGTCCGCTGAAGGCGCACGATTTTGCCGACCCGTTTCGCGCCGACCAGCTCCGCAATGTAGTCGTGAGCAGCTTCAAAGGCCATCTTGCGGATGATCCACTGTTCATCGTGATTGTAGACCTGATCGATTCCGCTAGGCTGTTGCCCAACACATAAACGCTGGATTTCGTTGTCGTAGCCACAGCGTGACATGATGGTACGCAAGCTGCGCCTTAAGTCGTGCATGGTGAACTTGGCGACGCTCGCTTCCTTGACCAGGCGGTTGACCATCTTAGTGAAACCGGACATCTGGCCGCCGGTCTTCGGCGACGGGAAGACATAGTCGGAGGTTGCCCGCTGGAAATGTTTCGCGGCCGTGAGCACCTCGTCAACCAGGTGAGTGCGCGGCACATCGTGGTGCAGTCCCATCTTGGTCCACGCCGCGTCGAAGGTGATCCGGTCGTCCATGATGTGCTTTCGCCACTCGATCATGGTAGGCTCGCTGCGGCGCGGGCCGCCCAGCAGGCACATGCGTGCCAGGAGACCGAAAGCCCCGAGCTTGCCTGATGCATCCCAGACCTTGATGATTTCCTCATCGGTCAGAGCGCGCCCCTTCGTTCGGCGTCCGACCCTTTGCGCCCGGGTTTCCTTGGGCGCGCGATAGCCGGCGAGCACGTTGTGCTCGACATAGCCCTCGCCGACACACCATTCGAGAAAGGTATGCACGTGCTTGCGCAAGTCCTTGGCTGCACCGCGCTTGCCAGTCTTGGCAATCTTGTCCACCGCAGCCATGATCTGCCGTCGCGTTAGGTCCCCCACGCCGGTCTCGGCGTGATCCTTGAGCCCGCGCCGCAGCGCCGACATTGCTGGCTTCCAGTTGACGACTTGACGTTCGGTCAAGGACATCTGGTAGGGACCATCTTCAACAATGAGGGCCGCGAGCGTGGTGCGCTGCTTCTCGGCTGCTTGTTGCTGCCTCGCCTCGCGCTTCGAGTCGTTCGGGTCCAAGCCCTTGACAACCTCGCCTGCGGCGATGGTGGCGGCCTTGCGCGCGGCCTTCTCACTATATTTGGGCCACGCGCCGAGGGTCTTGCGCTGGGTCCCCCTCACCCCCGGCTTGGTGAAGAGGTAGACCCAGGTCCGGCCGCCGGTAGCGCGCATGCGCAAGGCCAAGCCGGGCAGCTTGTCGTCGTGGAGATAATGCTGCGATTTACCGGGCGGCAGCGTTGCGTTGCGGATCACCGTATCAGTGAGTGTCAGCTGGTTGGCCGGCTCCGTCATGATTCATTTCCTCTCTCTGTGCCCGTTGCGCCCCGCAAGAAGGCGGTCAGCCCTCGAACAGAATCGGGCCTCAGACCTTCTCCTTGTTGTGTGCCCGCGCAGGGAGGATCCACAGACCCAAACAGAACCGGGTCTCAGACCTCCCCGGTTTTTTGTGCCCCAAGGGAAAATCCAGGGCGGGCACAACGGGGGCATACGAAATGTAGGAAGGTCACCTATGGGCTCTTATGGCCACATATGGCCGTAACCACAATCAATTAAAGGAGTTTCTACATTCTAACTATGGCTGAATTTGGTTGGCTAGGGTTTACAGATTGTGGTTCACACGGGAGAGGTCCAAGGTTCGATCCCTTGTGCGCCCACCATTAGCGAATTAATCCCCTAAACGTGTGCCCCCGGCCAATGGCCGCGTGCGAACTCTGCGGGCCATCATCTACATACATACCGTTATTCTTGTGACGTCTTTGTCAGAGCAAGTTGATTTTGGTCATTCGATCATCCGAGGAAGCATCGGTACCGCGGCAAGCAGCCGCTTCGTGTAATCATTCTGTGGCCTGGCATAAATGGCTTCCGCCGCGCCTTCCTCTACGATCCGCCCACGGTGCATGATCGCCACGCGATCGCAAAGATGCCGGACAACCGACAGATCGTGGCTGATGAAGATGAGGGACAGATCGAGCTCGGATCGCAGGCGGATGAGCAGATTGATGATCTGCGCCTGGATGGAGACATCGAGCGAGGCGACCGGTTCGTCGCAAACGACGATGTCTGGCTGCATCGCAAGCGCTCGCGCAATGGCGATGCGCTGCCGTTGACCGCCGGAAAACTGGTGAGGAAAGCGGTTGGCATAAGCCGGATCGAGGCCCACAGCCGCGAGCCATTGCCTGACGTAGTCTGCGGCCTCGCCGCGGCTGATCAGGCGGTGCGCCAGCGGTCCTTCGGACAGGGTTTCTCCGATACGCATGCGGCCATTCAGCGAGGCGAAAGGATCCTGAAAGATGGTCTGTACGCGCGTGGTGATCTTGCGTGGCATCGTGCCGGAGCTCATCACCGGCTGACCGGCGAGCCGCACGCTACCTGATGTCGGTGCCATGATGCCGGCTGCCATCCGCCCGAGCGTGGATTTTCCCGATCCCGATTCGCCCACAAGGCCGAGAACTTCCCCCCTGTTCAAGACGATGTCGACACCATCGACGGCATTAGGCGTCGATGGTGGATTCGAGCCGGCGAGCCGAAACTGCAGTCTTGCGAACAGGTTTGCCGGCTTTGCGAATGTCTTGATCGCATCGCTTATGACGAGATAGGGACTGCCGAGCGCGAGGACTTCGCCGGAGGCCACCTTTCGCGCCGGCGGCGCTGCATCGGGAACGCCGGCGCGGCGCGTCAGCAGCTGACCGGGGCTGGCCCTCGAGGGCAAAGCATTCAGCAGGGTCTTGGTATAGTCGTGCTGTGGCTTGGTCAGGACAGCAAGTGCGGGTCCGCTTTCGACGATATGGCCTGACCGCATCACCGCGACGCGATCAGCGATGGAGGCGACAGTTGCGAGATCATGGCTGATCCATATCAGCGCCGTGCCCAGATCGGAGACCTGCGCCTTCATCTCGCTCAGGATTTCAGCCTGAATCGAAACATCGAGTGCCGTCGTGGGTTCGTCGCAGATGACGAGCTTCGGCCGATGCAGAAGCGCGATCGCGATCGCGACCCGCTGCCGCATGCCGCCGGAAAACTGGTGGGGAAAGAAATCGACCTTTTGCTCGGGTTGCCTGATGCGCATCCGGGCCAAGGCGACGATCGCCCTTTCGCGGGCTTCCTTTGGGCCGATCCGTTCATGGGCTTCCAGCCCGAGCCTGATCTGCGTGCCGATGCTCAACACCGGATTGAGCGCCACCATGGGATCCTGGAAGACCATGGAAATGGTCTTGCCCCGGATTCTCCGCAGCTCTTCCTGCGGCAGGCCGATCAATTCGCGACCTTCGAGCTTGATCGACCCTTCCACGATGCGGCCAGGTTCATCGATCAGCCCAATGATCGAAAAGCCGGTCGCCGACTTGCCGGAACCGGATTCCCCGACAATGCCAAGCACTTCGCCCGGCGAGACCGAGAAGGACACGCCGTCCACCGCCCTCACCTCGCCCCGGTTACCCCGAAACCAGGTCTTCAGATTGCTGACGTCAAGCAGCGGGCGCCTCGTCTCGTCGAATGGCGGGGCGATCATCGGCGGAGCCTCGGATTGAGCTGGTCGCGGATCTGATCGCCGACCAGATTGAGCGACACGATGAACAGGATCAGCGCCAGACCGGGGTAGATCGAGATCCAGTAGCGTCCGGAAAGCAGATATTGGAAGCCGTTGGCGATCAACATGCCAAGCGACGGCTCCGACGGCGGAAGACCGACACCGAGGAAGGAGAGCGTTGCTTCGAGAGAGATGGCGCTGGCAATCTGCACTGTCGCCACGACGATCAGCGGCGGCAGCGAATTCGGCAATATATGTTTGAAAACGACGCGCCAAGGCGATAGCGGGATCGAAAGCGCAGCCTCGATATAGTCCTTCTGCCGTTCCGCGACGGCCGTGCCATGGGCGGTACGGGCGAAATAAGCATATTGCGCAAAGATCAGAGCCAGGATCAGTTGGTAGCGTCCCTGGCCGAGCAGCGCGGCGATCACGAAAGCGAGCAGGATTGCCGGAAAGGAAAGCTGCAAATCGACAAGCCGCATCACGACGCTCTCCACTCTCCCGCCGACATAGGCCGCCGTGCAGCCAACCAGCGCACCGAGCGCAAAGGCAACAGCGCCGGCGATCACACCCATTTGCAGCGAAATGCGAAGGCCGTAGATGATTGCCGACAGAAGATCGCGACCTTGCGAATCCGTACCGAGCCAATGCGTATAACCGGCGCTTCCGACATAGCCTGGCGCCCGCCGCGCATCGCGCAGCACCAGATGGGCGAGATCATAGGGATCCTGCGGTGTCACCAACGGGGCGACGACAGCCAGGACGACGATCAAGACGACGACGATTGCTGCGCCGGCGGCGAGCTTGTTTTTCCTGAAGTCGTCGAGAAAGCGGGAAAAAGGAGTGTTGCTCATCATGCCCGCCCTTTCCGAAGACGCGGATCGAGCAAGGCATAAGTGAGATCGACCACAAGATTGATGAAGATGAACAGCAGGGCAATCAACATGAGATAGGCAACCATGACAGGCCGGTCGAGCGAGGTGATGCTGTCGATGATGAGCTTACCGAGCCCGGGCCAAGAGAAGATCGTTTCGGTCACTACGGCGAAAGCGAGAGTGGAGCCGAGCTCTAGACCGAAGACCGTGACAAGTGGAATGGAGATCAGCCTCAGAACGTGGCGGCGCAGGATGATGAATTCCGAAATGCCGGCGGCACGCGCGAATTTCACCGTATCGCTCAGCATCAGTTCGCGCGTGCCCGCGCGGGCAAGACGGATCATCAGCGAGAACTTGACAAGTGCCAGATTGAGAGCAGGCAGGACAAGATGCGAAAGGCCGTCGGTGGTCAGGAAACTGAACTCTGCGCCAAACAGGCTGACGGTCTCGCCGCGGCCGCCGGCCGGCATGCAGCCACACTGGACCGCGAAGAGCATGATCAACATCAGGCCGAACCAGAATGTCGGAACGGAGAAGCCGAGGATCGACAAGGCCATGATCGCGCGCGAGACAAAACTATGCGGCCGATAGCCCGCATACATGCCGATCGGCACTCCGGCGAGGCTGGCAAACAGCACGGCGGCCAAGGTCAGTTCCAGGGTCGCAGGCAGACGCGAGAGGATGAGCTCGCTGACCGGCATGTTGTAAACGAAGGACCGGCCGAAATCGCTATGGGCCAGGCGGCCGAGAAAACGCAGATATTGCTGCCACAGCGGCTGATCGAGACCGTATTGGGCGATGACGGCGGCGCGGATGTCCTGCGTCGCATCAGGCGAGATCAACACATCCACCGGATTGCCCACGGCATAGACGCCGCAGAAAACCAGCGCCGACATGGCAACGACCACGATACAGGCCTGCCAGGCTCTTTGGAGGATGAAGCCAAACATATCTGTCCATTCTTCGGCTTTCGCCTACATCCGGCGATCCGGACGCTTCGTTCGCTCAGTGCCAATCGCTTTCCAACAAATCTCTCGTCTCGGCGACCGCAACCGACCAGATTGCATGCATGTCCTCATCCGCTCGCTGATAGAGGCCATGGAAATTGCCGTCGCCCAGCAATTCGCGCTTTTTCGCCGCGCCGACACGCGCAAGAGCGGCAAAATCGATCTGCGCCTTGGCCGATTGCGGCTGAGCGGGATCGTTGGTGCGCGTCCAGGGAAAGTTTTCCATCCAGGAGGCATGCGATGCCGCGGGATCGAGCTCCATCACCTTGGCCCAGGTGCGCGGCGCGCGCCACCAGTCATGGAATTTGACCGAAGCGTCGGGATGGAGGTTCAGCCATTCAGAAATGACCGTAGCGGCCGGCGCATTGCCGCCATGGCCGTTGACCACAAGGATGCGGCGAAAGCCCGACCGATAAAGACTGTCCAGGAGATCACGGATGACGCCGAGATAGGTCGAAAGCGAGAGGCTGAGCGTACCGGGAAAGGCTTCGAAGGAGGATGCCAGACCATAAGCCAGCACCGGAAAGACCGGAATGCCGAGACCGGCTGCTGCATCGACCGCGACTTTTTCGGCAAGAACCATGTCCGTGGCGAGACTGAGATAGGCATGTTGCTCGACGCTGCCGATCGGAAGGATGCAGCGATCGTCTTTTTTGACCTGCTGCTCGAGCTGCAGCCAATTCATGTCCTGAACCCTCAAACAGTCCTCCTGTTCTAAAGCTGCCTCAATCAGCGCAACGATTTTGCGCGATACCGTCGAGGCATAGCATTCTCATGCTCGGATCGACCGCTTCAACTTCTGAAAACGTTCCAAAAGGGACAAAAAAAAGGAGTTGACGGCTAAATAATCCATAGTCAAGTTCCATACGGGACTAATTGAATTATGCCGTGAAAGACCCTAGGCGAGACTTCGGTGTCGGATTTTGCTTTGGAAGAGCTATTGCGAGAAGGGGGAAAGCGCGCCGCGGGCGATCAGCCGGTGGAAGATCTGGTGGCGATCAAGCTATGGCAAAATCCGTGCTGGCTGTCGTTTCGCATCAACTTCCTGGCTCTCCAGTTCAATGAGCCGATCTACCGGCTCCTGGAGAGGGAGCATGGCGTGAGCCGGCCGGAAGTGGTGGTCATCTACGCGCTCGGCCTCTCTGACGGTCTGACGGCAAGCGCGATTTGCAGCTCCTCCGGCTTTCCCAAGAATACGATCAGCCGCGCGATCCAGCGCCTGATCGATAAGAACATCGTTCGCCGTGAAGTCGATCCGGCGGACTTAAGAAGCTTCGTCCTTTACATCACCGACGAAGGCAAAAGCATCGTCGATCAAGCCATGCAGCCTATGATCGAAAGGGAAAGAGTCATGATGTCGGGACTCACCCCGGCGGAACGGCTCATGCTTTCCGAGCTGCTGGCGAAGGTTGTCGTGGATTCCCCCAATTGGCCCCCAATCCTTACCGAGGAGCATGAAGAGTGAGGTTGTTTCAAAGTGCACGCATCGTTGCGCTTGCACCGATATTGCTGAGCACAGTTTCCGGTCTTGCCACGGCAGCCGACCTGACGATCGGTGTGCGCGCCGGGCCGCTGTCCATCGACCCCGACTTCACCTCGGCCGGCACCCATGCCGAGGCGATGAAACACATCTATGACACGCTGATAAAATCGGGCAACAAACTCGAACTGCAGCCGGGACTTGCGACGAACTGGACGCCGATCGACGATGCGACCTGGGAGTTCAAGCTGCGTGAGGGCGTCAAGTTTCACGATGGCTCCGATTTCACCGCAGACGACGTCAAGTTCTCGATCGAACGCATTTCGCATGTCGCGGGTCCCAATCCGACAACGATCTATGTCCGCCGTGTAAAGAGCGTCGAAGTCGTCGATGCCCATACGGTCCGCGTCAAGACTGAAGGCCCGGCACCGACCTTGCCCAATGATTTCGTTCGCCTGTTCATCGTCTCGCATGTCGCTGCCAAGGATTATTCCGACACGCCGGAAAAGGCGGCGGAGGGTTTTAATTCCGGCAAGGCGGCCATCGGCACCGGGCCTTACAAATTCGTATCTTGGACCCCCAAGGAGCAATTAGTGCTGCAGCGCTTCGACGGCTACTGGGGCGTAAAGGAACCTTGGGACAAGGTCGTTCGCAAGGAGATCCCCAACGATGCCGCTCGCGTCGCGCAGCTCAAGGCCGGCCAGGTCGATTTGATCGCCCGCATTCCGGCCTCCGACGTGCCGACACTGGAAACCGATTCGAAGCTGAGAATCGTACGGGAAAACAGCGTCTATTCCTTCAATGTCTCGTTCGACTTCCGCGACAAGCCGCCGCAGATCAAGGCAAAGGACGGCTCCGCCCTTGCGAAGAATCCCTTCCAGGATCCGCGCGTCCGCGAAGCCTTCGATCTGGCGATCGATCGCGAGACGATCGCCGACGTTGCGATGGAAGGCATGGGCACGCCGCAGTCTCAATTGGTGACGCCGAACATCTTCGGCTATAACACCAATCTCAAGACCACGGTCGCCGACCCGAAGCGGGCAAAGAAGCTTCTCGCCGAAGCCGGCTATCCCGATGGTTTCAAGGTCGTTCTCACCTTTACCAACGACCGCCTGCCGGGCGACAAGGAGGCAGGCACCGCCATCGCCCAGATGCTGACCGCCATCGGCATCGACGTGCAGGTGAATGCACAGCCGGGCGCGGTGTTCTTCCCGGCGAATACCCGCGGCGACTATTCGCTGACGATGTCGGGTTGGGGAACGCTGACAGGCGAATCCAACTATACTCTGTCCTCGCTCGTGCATTCGAATGCGCCGGACAAGAAGCTCGGCGCGTACAACGTCCGCAACTATGCCAATCCTCAGCTCGACGCACTGATTGAAAGCGCGAGCGTCGAAATGAACGGCGAAAAGCGCAGGAAAGATCTGGAAGATGCAAATGCGTTGGTCGCGAGCGATCGGCCGAACCTTGCCATAGCTTCGGTCGTTTCGGCTTGGGGCATGAAGAAGGGGTTGAACATCACGCCGCGCTCGGACGAAGATACGCTCGCCACGGATATTCGGCCTGCCGAATGAGCACTCAGAACAAAGGCTGGGTTCAGGCCCAGCTTTCCCGACACATGGCGACCATGCTGATCCGTGGCCGACATCGGCCTCTGGTTTAAGGCACCTTCATGCTTCCCCTCTCCAAAGCGGCGTAGTCGGCAGCCCCGAAGACCAACAGGTGTCGATCGATTGGGGGGCTCAAATGCAGGACGCCGAATAAATTATGATTATATGAGATAACAATGTTTGCTCTGACCTAATCAAGCGATTACGGTCCTCATCCCTTTTTTAGTAATGAGTTCGGGGCCTGCCCATGACTGGTTTCCAAGCCAAGCTGGAACGCTTTGAAAGCCTTGCTGACGAATGCGACTTGATTGCCAAGCGAGCGGATGGAGGCAAGCGCGAGCTATACATCCGGATGGGCGAGCACTATCGCGGCCTGGCAAATGATATGCGCGCCCTCATTGCGTCGTTCGACGTCGCCGCCTGATCGCCGCGCCCCGGGCACGACGGCGCGCCGTCACCCAATCCGCAGACTTTCCGCAGACATTTTGCCCGAGCGCCCAGCCTTCAGCTCGTAGCTGATGCGCGCGCCCT
The DNA here is from genome assembly GCF_059803475.1 of Bradyrhizobium sp. UFLA05-89. Classification (NCBI taxonomy): domain Bacteria; kingdom Pseudomonadati; phylum Pseudomonadota; class Alphaproteobacteria; order Hyphomicrobiales; family Nitrobacteraceae; genus Bradyrhizobium; species Bradyrhizobium sp. UFLA05-89. The sequence goes on from NZ_JBANBA010000018.1 coordinate 61,407, forward strand.
CGGCCAAGCCCGTATAGCCGGCTTTCTCGACGGCGCTGATGTGGACGAACACATCTGAGCTACCGTCATCAGGTTGAATGAAGCCATAGCCCTTGGTCGCGTTGAACCACTTCACTTTACCCATTGCCAATGTCGTATTCTCCGAATCACCAAAGTATCTCTCAAAGGCTAGCCTAACCGCGGACGCCTGACTGTTCGCTTCCCGACGCAGGAGCGGCACCGACGCTCGGCCGAGAGCGGCCTACCCACCACTCTGGCCGTAGGAACGTTCCGGCCCGCCGCGAGTCACCTACAGGCGCAATCGATCCTGTCTTGCCTTGCGGGTCGACCAATGGACAGAGCGGCCACTTACGCCATCTCGGCCCTCCTCTTGGGAGGCGGTATCTGGATCTTTGTCGCGGGCCTGTCCTCCACCTCACCCACCCTGTGGACTGTCGTCGCGCTAGACCATATCTTGATTGGTCTCATAAGCGCCGTCGGCCCCAGCTAAGGATTTTAGTGAGGCTCAAGGATGCTCGACAAAGCGCTGCAGCTTCAGCTCCCTCATTGGCTGATGATCGCCGGCATGTTCCTGGTGATCATCGGGACGCTCGGTATGCTCTTTGCGCGTCGACGGGAGCCGTCTGCCGAGCGGTCAGTCGATACCGATAACTAGCCTTCCCGGCATCCGGTTGCGCTCACCCTCATGACTGCTGGGGAAAATCTGCACTAGGTCAGCCTTTCTGCATTTTCCGAATCGGCAACCCGTGCTCGCTCTCCCCTCGTAGTTTCAAATTATGGGGTGCGCACGCGTGAGCCATTTCGTCTCGATGCTTCTGCTTGCCATCGCCCTCACCCTGACCTTGTGTTACGGGGTGGCAGCTTGGCGCCTTTCGGCCAGCAGGGATGCCGACATAACTGCAACGATCCCACATCAGGAATACGGCTGGAGGTTGAGGCCGAGCAACTGAACGCCCTTGCCTCGCCGGTTTCGCAAAAATACGGGCCGAGCCGTGCCTGTGGAGCGCTTCCACGCGCGCCGTTAGGCGATCGACAGAATCTCGACCTCCTGATTGCCTGCACCTACGACGTCTCCGACCGCCTTCCCGATCAGCGATTTCGCGACCGGAGCTACGAAGGAGATCGACCCAGCCTTCGGATCGGCTTCATCTTCACCTACGATGCGATAGGTCTGCACGCGACCGTCGGCCCGGCTGAACGTCACCGTGCTGCCAAAGGCGACCTTCTCGGTCGACGCCGGATTGGGGATCAGCTGGGCCGTGCGCAGCCTTTCGGCGAGATAGCGAACGTCACGCAACGGGACGGCCGACTGCCGGCGCTTCTCGTTGACATCCTCGATGCGCTGCGCGGCCTCGTAGGCCTCGCGCGCTTGCCGAAGCTGCAGTTCCAAGGCCTGCAATCCTGATTGGGTTACCAGGTTGGGATGCGGCGAAATCGGGCGATCCGGCAACAACGTCTCGGACGCGGTTTCGGCACTCTCTTCTTTGGTAAAGGCGACGCTCACTCCAGGACCTCGTCGATTGTTGAGAGGCAGCGCAACGTGGTCACATCGCGCCGCCCGCGACCACGCGCTACTTCTTATCGAACGGAATGTATTGCTGATACTGCTTCGGCACCGAGCTGCGATAGCGCGAGGGAACCGTGCCGCTGTCGATCGAATGGTCGATCTCCTGCTGCCGTGTCATCTGCTTCTTCTTGGCCGGCTTCTTCTCGGTGGTCTTCTTCGAATCCGTTGATGGGGTCGTGGCGGTCGCGGGCGTCGTTGTCGCCGGCGCGGTGATCTGGGTGGTCGCGGCCGGCTCTGTCGTGGTTGCAGCAGGCGCAGGGGTCGTGGCTTGAGGCGGCGGCGTGGTTGCCGCAGGCGGCGTGGTGGTGCCGTCGGTGCCCTGGGCCAGCGCCATCGGCGTCTGCAACATGAGCGCGAATGCGGCACTCGCGGCGAGCAAATATGACCTTTGCATCAGAACCTCCAAAGTTCCTGATCAGAACGACGAAAGCTAATCCCGCGCGATGGACCTGTGCAAGTCATCGAGCACGGGCCATAAGGCGGGCGCCGCATGTGGTCGAGGTTGACCGAGCCCGCGGCCCAATCGATTCAACTAAGACCAATCGACTTTAGTGCGGCACACCGAGCCCGGTCTCTTTCAACCGTTCCGTGAACCAGACGGTCTGCGTCCGGTCGAGCACGCCGCCGGCATAGATTTCCGCGGTCGTTACGTTCGCCCTGGCAAGCACGAGGAGAACGCCGATCTGGTAGGCGAACCAGATATGGGGATCGGTGAGCGCCTTCAGCTTCTGCTGGTCGTGCTCGATCGCGGTGTGATTGCTCGCATTGCGAATTTCGATGGCGAGCAGGTTGTTCGGGATCTCGCGTTGATGCACGACGACATCGGGATAGATCGATTTTCCCAAATGGTCGTCGGTCGAGATGATCGTGCCGCGCGGCAGGTGCAGCGTGCGCTCGCCGAGGCGGTCGTAGTTGCAATCGACCGCCCATCCGGAGAACTGCTTCTCCAGATAAACGGCGAAGCGGTGGGTGACCGCGCGCTCGCCGACATCCTTCTCGAATAGGAAGTCTTCGTGGGCGTAGAGATCGCGGATCGCCGCGATCACCTTGTTCAGCTCGGTCTTCATCGTGCCGCCCGCCCCTAAGCTCTCATCTCGCCGCGTTACAAGCCCTTCATGGTGAGGAGCGCCGAACGCCTGTTCCCGACGATGCTTCGCATTGCCGAGCGAACCATGAAGGTCCGGATCTCATCCGCGGCCATCCTTCGAGACGCCCGCTTATCGCGGGCTCCCCAGGATGAGGGGAGAGTACCGATGGTACAGCAGAAGCAATCGGAGCTACCTCACATCACGACTTCGATCAGTCGCGGCCCGGGCTCGGCGACGGCTTCCGCAAGCGCCTTGTTGAGTTCGTCGGCGTTGGTCACGGCACGGCCCGGCACGCCCATGCCCTTCGCCAGCGCCACGAAATCGAGGGTCGGGCGATCGAGCCTGAGCATGTCGGTCGCGCGCTGGCCTGGCTCGCCGGCGCCGACGCCGTCGAACTCGCCGCGCAGGATCTGGTAGATGCGGTTAGCGAACACGATGGTGACGATGTTGAGCCCTTCACGGGCCTGCGTCCACAGCGACTGAATCGTGTACATCGCGCTGCCGTCGCCGACCATGCACATGACCTTGCGATCAGGACACGCAATCGCAGCACCGATCGAAAGCGGCGTCGAGAAGCCGATCGAGCCGCCCATGTTCTGGATCCAGTCATGCGGTGCCGCCGCCGCGGTCGGCGGGAAGAAGCCGCGCCCCGTGGTCAGGGATTCATCGATCAGGATCGCATTCTCGGGGATCGCATAGGCGATCGCCTGGGCGATGGTGGTGAAATTGAGCGCACCGCTCGGCTTGACCAGTTCCTGGAGTTTTTGCGGCTTGACGTCGTGCGAGGAGGCATGCAGCGCGCCGGCCAGGGCTTCCAGCGCCGCGACCGAGTTCTCGCCCCACTCGGTCATGCGATGGACCTCGCAGCCCTCGGGCTTGAGCAGGCTCGGCTTGTTCGGGTAGGCAAAGAAGGCGACGGGATCGTTGGCCTCGACCAGGATGATGTGACGGAAATCCTTCAGCAGGGGCAGCGCCTGGTCGATCACATAGGGAATGCGGTCGATCGAGAAGCGGCCGCGGCCGCGCGCCATGCGCGGGCGGAAGGTCGGGCCCATCACCTGACACCCGGTCTTTCCGGCAATGCGCTGCGCCAGCGCCAGCCCCTGCTCGCTCAGCGCGCTGCCGACCATCAGCAGAAGCGTGCGGCTGCCGTCATTGCGGAGGATTTTCGCAGCAAGCTCGACGGCCTGCGGCGAATAGGACGGGCGCTGCTTCTCCGCCGGCACCTCGGCGATCCCATCGGCCTCGTTCCAGGCGGTGTCGGCGGGCAGGATCAGCGTCGCGATCTGCCCCGGTGCGCTCTTGGCGGCGGCGATTGCCGCAGCGCCATCGGCAGCGACCGACTTGGCATCCGGCGAGGTCCGCACCCAGGACGACATCGGCCGCGCCAGGCCCTCGATGTCGGAGGTGAGCGGCGCGTTGTAGCCGATATGGTAGCCGGCGTGCTGGCCGACGATGTTGACGATGCCGGAATGGGCCTTCTTGGCGTTGTGCAAGTTCGCAAGACCGTTGGCGAGGCCGGGGCCGAGATGCAGCAGCGTCGAGGCGGGCGTGCCCTTCATGCGGTAGTAGCCGTCGGCCGCACCCGTCACCACGCCCTCGAACAGGCCGAGCACGCAGCGCATGCCGGGAACACGATCGAGCGCCGCGACAAAGTGCATCTCGGACGTTCCGGGATTGGTAAAGCAGATGTCGACCCCGCCCTTGACCAGCGTCCGTACCAGACTTTCCGCACCGTTCATCGTTTCAGCTCCCGCGGCTTTCTTGCTTTGGATCCGTATCGATCAACCATTGTTCGCCGTTTTCGTCAAAGCAATAGCAGACATTGCTGCCCTGCCGGGCGCGACGACGGGGCTTCTTGGCTAATACGGCTTTGCGATCCTGCGAAGTTTCCGCATTTGGCAATCGTTAAGGATTGCACGTGCTCACGCTGCCGTGGCTTGCGAAACGCCGGCAAATATGGCCTGTGGTCGTCCATTGAATCGATTTTTACTGGGGGAACGAATGAACCGGTTTTTTGCCGCACCGATCGCCGCCATTGCGGTCCTGACCATCGGCGCCAGCGGCGCCTCTGCAGCGGGGATGTTCGACTTCACCGGCACCGCCTCCACCGGCTATCTCGGCGGCGGGGCGAGCCCGATCCCGCGCAGCACCGTCATGTATCCCACCAACTACGCCCCCGGCACGATCGTGATAAACACCGGCGAGCGGCGGCTCTACCTCGTGTTGTCGAACGGCCAGGCACTGCGCTACGGCATCGGCGTCGGCCGCGACGGCTTCCGCTGGGGCGGCGTGCATCGCATCTCCGCCAAGAAGGAGTGGCCGGACTGGACGCCGCCGGCACAGATGATCGCCCGCCGGCCGGACCTGCCGCGCCACATGCGTGGCGGTATCGAGAACCCGCTCGGCGCGCGTGCGATGTATCTGGGCTCGACGCTCTACCGCATCCACGGCTCCAACGAGCCGGAGACGATCGGACAGGCAGTCTCCTCCGGCTGCTTCCGCATGACCAATGACGACGTGACCGACCTCTATGGCCGCGTCTCGGTCGGTACCACCGTGGTGGTGCTAAACAACTAGGGTCACTTCAAGGGTGGGCAAAGGTGCGAAGCGCCGTGCCCACCACTTTCTGCAACCGCCATTACGGTTGCCAAAGCGGTGGGCACGCTTGCGCCTTCGCTCGACGAGCTACGGCGGACAAGTCGCTTTGCCCGCCCTCTGTGTGCCCGTCCTACGCAGTTGGAACCGGGAGCCGCGACCGCTGCGCTCTTGTGTGCGAGGTGCGAATGCGGCAGCGTTGCATGACGATGAACGCTTGTCGCCCCCCTTCAGCCTTCTGTCGCACCGCCCTTCTCGCGCTGGCGGTTTTGACCTGTGCCGGCGAGGTCTGCACCAATGCTACCGCCGGCGACCTGCCGGCGATCGCCTCGCGCCAGCGCAGCGAGAGGAAGAGCTTCACCGACGGCGAGATCGTCGACGGCTTCCTCAAGACCGCGTTCGGCGCCGAATATCACCTCGCTGGCCGCGTCGACCGCATCCGCAAATTCGACGCGCCGGTGCGCGTCTTCGCCGAGACTGACGGTCGCGCCGACCGCAAGGCGCAACTCGCCAAGGTCGTCGCCGATGTTGCGCGGCGCGTGCAGCATCTGGACATCGCCATGACCGACGATGCCGAAGCCGCCAATGTCCGCGTCAAATTGGTGCGCGACCGCGACCTCTATCGCACCATCTCGACGTTCTATGGTGCGGAGAAGGCGCGCGAGATCCGCTCCTCGCTCGATCCGCAATGCCTCTCCGGCTTCCGCAAGAACGAGAAGTTCGAGATCGAGCATTCCGACGTCATCCTGACGGTCGACAATGGCGACTTCGTCTTCCTCGACTGCGCCTATGAGGAGCTCTTGCAATCGCTCGGGCCGATCAACGACACCGCGAGCGTGCCCTGGACCATGTTCAACGACAATGTGTCGATGGGCTATTTCGACGTCTATGATCAGTACATCCTCAATCTGCTCTACGATCCACGCATCAAGGCAGGCATGACGGTGCTGGAGGTCCGCAGCGTTCTGCCCGAGGTGCTCGCCGACGTGCGGGCGTGGGTGAAGCAGGTCAATAATCTGGCGGAGTGAAGCGGCGTCGGCGCGCGATCCCCATCATCGGTCGGACCACGGTCTGATCGAGATGCAACGCCTCGATATTGACGAGAAAAGGATGTCGGATGAGTGAGAGCAGCTGGCAAGCGCACAACAAGCCGGCTTTGCGGGTGTCACACGCAGGGTTCTCGAACGCCTTGCATTGCCGGGTGATCAGCGGGAGCTCCTCGTGGTCGAGGTGACCTATCCGCCCGGCGGCGTCGCGCCGCTTCACCGGCATCCGGTCGGCGGCGTGGTCTTCATCGTCGAAGGCGTTGCCGAATCGGCCTATGGCGACGATGAGCCGCGACAATATCGAGCCGGCGAGACCTTGCAGGATCGCTCCGACAGTCCCCACACCCTGTTTCGCAATTGTGACCCGGAGCGCCCGCTCCGGTTTCTGACCATCTACGCTCTCGAACCCGGGCGCTCCTACACAACGGATCCCTGAGACCGTTGAAACCGCAGCTCACCAAGGCGCAGCGTCAGCCGCGCCATGCGGCCTTGATCGCAACGACATCGATCTTCTTTCATACCCGTTGTCGCTTCAAAAAGCGCTCTTGGTTTCGGCACCGCCGGCCGCCAGTGCCTCGGTCAGCATGCGCGGCGTGTTTAGCCAGGAGATGCCCGAGCTGAGCAGAACACAAGCCGCGCTCCTCGCGCGCTGTCCCTATTTTACCCGTGTCGCCCAAGCGTCACATGCGCGTCAGCCAATCCCGATACTCGGTGCCTCCTCCCGAAAAAACCCGCGCAGGTTGCGCAATGAGGATGGGGCGTTCACATGAAACTGAAGACCTTTCTCTTCTCGGTATCCGCGATGTCGCTCGCCGCATCGCTGGGCGTTGTGGCGCCGGCACGCGCCGGACAGGACAATGATCGCGATCACGATGGGAACCGTCATGGGCGCAAGTCGCCGCAGGTGGTGTTGATCTCGCTCGACGGCGCCAAGCCCGACTTCATCCAGAAATTCATCGAGGAGGGCGTGCTGCCGCGCGACGGCGGGCTGGCGCGGCTCAGCCGCCACGGCGCGGTGGCGATGCAGAACGTGACGGCCTCGCCGTCGCTCACCGCGGTGTCGCACATCGCGATCGCGACCGGCTCGACAGCCGTGCACAACGACATCCCGTCGAATACCTTCGAGGCGGTCGTCGCGCCGATCTCGTCGAGCCTGAGCGGCTTTGCGGCGCCGATCGGCGGCTATCAGGAGAGCCCGCTCGGGCCTTCGCCCCAGCCGACCGCATTGCCGCTGTGGGTGCAACTGCGCCAGCAGGGCAAGAAGGTCGCCACCGCGACGTGGCCGGGCGGCGACGGCGCCGACATCTCGATCAACAACACGGTGGTGCAGCCGGCGAGCCCCATCCGCGTCACCAACTACACCGTGCCGTTCGGGGCGTTCGGCGGCATCGGGGCCCAGGGCTTCTCGCTGTCCAAGGGCGATTTCGCGCCCGACCCGACCGTCGCCACCGCGCTTCAGGCGGCCGGCCAGTTCTCGTACAGCCCGGTGCTGGCGACGTCAGCGCCGATCGAGACTTTTTCGTGCGCTTCGGCGGCGACCGCGACCTGCACCAGCGCGGCGACGCTCGACGTCAAATATGCGATCCGGGCGGCCGCGATCGACACCAGCAATGACGGCAAGGTGAACTACGACACCCTGGTGTTCTTCGACGCAACGCGCGGCATCACGTCGGGACCGTTCCACGCACCGTCGACCGGACCGGCCTATGCCAAGCTCGGCGGCGAGAACGCGCCGTTCTTCTTCGAAGGCAGCGGAGCCAAGGTCGGCGCCGCCTACTTCGTCTCGCAGCTCGCGCCCGATCTCTCGATCGTGCGCTTCGCACGCTACGGCGCCAACTACATCCCGCGCAACACGCCGGTTCTGAACGACGTCGACGACATCAACAACAATATCGGCTTCTGGCGTCCGCAGGCCGACTTCCGCATTCCGGAGCGGCTGAGCCCTGGCTTTACCAACTTCCCCGACGTCGAGATCGAAGCGATGTTCGAGGACATGGTGAAGACCTTCGTTCGCTACCAGGCCGATATCGGCGAGCGTGCGATCCTGAACCATCCCGACGCCGATCTGGTGATGCTCTATATCGAGCAACCCGACGGCTCCGAGCATCAGTTCCTGCTCATCGACCCCCGCCAGGGCACCAACCCCAAGGACCCGAACTCGATCGGCGCCAACCAGGATCCGGCCAAGGTCGCGCGTTACGCCTCATATATTCGGTTCGCCTATCAGACGGCCGACAAGGCGGTGAAGAGAATCGCTGAGACGGCGGGCCGCGACAGCAACGTCATCGTGGTGTCGGACCACGGTTTCGCGCCGTTCCACACCTCGGTAAGCATGCTCAATATCCTGCGCAATGCCGGCATCGACACCAGCAAGGTGGGGATCCGCACCTCGGGCCCGGCGGCCAACATCTATGTCAACCTCCAGCAGCGCGAGTCGGGCGGCACCGTTGATCCCGCGACCTACAACGCGCTGGTCGCGCAGATCACCGATGCGGTGAAGAGCGCGGTCGATCCCAACCCGCGATTCAACTACTCGCTTGCGGACGGGCGGATCTTCACGGTGGTGGAGTCGCGGCCGCTGCAATGCGAGGCAGCGACCGGGCAGTGCACCAGCAAGACCATCGGCCAGGATTTCGGTGATGTGTTCGCGCTGATGGCCCCGGGCTACAACTTCGACGGCATCCAGAGCCCCGGCGTCGCGCGCCTCGGCGATGCGCCGTTCAATTCGGCCACGACCACGCTGTCGATGCCGAATTTCTACGGCGCCCATGGCCATGATCCCGAGCTGCCGGTGATGAGCGCAACCTTCATTGCCGCCGGCCCGCAGGTCCGCAGCGAGCCAATCCGGCGCATGCACAATGTCGACGTGGCGCCGACCATCATGCAGATCCTGGGCGTGAAGCCGCATCACGTCGACGGCGAGGTGCTGCGCGAAATCCTGCGCTGACAAGCCGGCGCCATCCTTCAGAACAATTCCTGTGGGCGCCGACCGGCGCCCATGGGAGCGTTGTGGAGCTCGGCAATCGTAAGGCTCTCTCCCGCTGGTGCTCTCGCGCCGGCCTTTGATTCAAATCAAGAGCGGTTCGCGCGATCGGATTCTATGTCCTGAGACCCACGAGTCACGGGAGGTCGACCATGCGGTTTTCGGTCCTGGCACTGGTTGCACTGGGCTTGACGCCGGTTTCGGCTCTCGCGGCCGACTGCCGGGTCACCGGCTCGCCATCCAGCTTCGGCGTCGACATGACGGCCTACTTCGCCGTCAGGTCGGGCGAAACGTGCAAATTCCCGATCAGGATACCGGGTATGATGAAGAGCTCGGGCATTTCGCAGAAGCCTGAGCGCGGAGCGCTGAGGCAGCTCAACGTCACGACCTTCACTTACACGGCGCCGCGTGGTTACAAGGGCAGCGACACGTTTGCCATCTACGGTTCGGGAGAGGGTCCGTACGGCTCAGGGAGATCGATCATTACCGTGAACGCAACGATCCAGTAGGCAGGCCATGCTATCCCAGGAGCCCACCGTAATTTGAAAGTCGTCACATCATGCGCATGCTTCATTTGCTGATCCTGGCGGGCGCGACGATGCAGGCGGCCGCACCAGCCGCGGCGCAACGTTACGATCCGCGCTACCCGGTGTGCCTGCAGTCATGGCATGTGCGCGGCCTCACCATCATCGACTGCAGCTATGTTTCGATAGAGCAGTGCCGCGCGACGGCCTCGGGACTTGCGGCCATGTGCCTGGAGAATCCGTATTGGCAGGGACTGCCGGTGAGTGGTTCGCGGCGGCAAGACCGTGGCCACTAACTAAAGCGCGATGAGGTTAGGATGAATCGTCATCGCGCTTTAGGTTGTTGTTTGAGCATGATCTTTTCGGAAAACCGCTCCACACTTTTCCGGATCATGCTGTAGGCCCCTATGACCGGCCCATACGAAGAGTAGCGCTACCGCGCTCCGCCCTCGCCGACGAGATGCTCGCGGAAAAACCGCACGACGCTGGGGTTGAACTCGCGGTGGAAGGCGGCCCTGTCGAAGTCCGCCGATGCGCGGGACGGCGGCTGCGAGCTCCGCCGAGCAGGGAGCGAGGAACGCGTAGTGGCCGGCGGGCACGACGTGGATTTCGGGCGAACCGGGAAGCTGGCTGGCGGTAAGCGCGGTGAACTTCGCGTCAACGCCGTTGCCGCCGAACTCCGAGCGCCAAATCTGCAGCGGAATCTGGATGCCGCTCAAAGCTGCACGGTTGAAAGCCCAATTCGATGCGGTGTCGGCGAGCAGGGCAGCCTTGATGCGCGGATCGTGGGGCGGACTCGGCGGCACATCGCCGCTGCGCGCGCGCTCGCAATTCTCGGTCCTGTCATCCTCCTTGCAGACGATGGTCAGCCTGCGGAAGTCCACGTTGCCTCCGACCAGCACGAGGCCGGTGAAGGCGCCGAGCGAAAAGCCGAAGAAGCCGACCCGTGCGGGATCGATGGCTACCTTGTCCTTCCAGTCGTGCAGCATGAAATCGACAAGATGGATCATATCGACCGGACGCGCCGCCCAGACGGAGATCTTGTCCCGCTGCGAGGAGTCGTTGGCGTTGTCGCCGGGATGATTGATGGCTGCGACGACGAAGCCGGCATCGGCCAGCGCCTCCGCCGTGTCATGATGTGCGCCGAACCACGCACCGCGCCCGTGGGAGAACACGACCAGCGGCAGCCCGGTCCCCGCGATCGGACAATCCTTCGCGCCCTTCAAGCCGAATTCGGCCGGCACCGAAAGTTTGCCGAGCGCCAAGACTTTGGGCTCGCTCGCGCAGGGGTACCAGATGCCGCCCTGCAGCGCCGGATCTGATTCGAGAAGCTGGATGCCTGCAGCGCTTGCAGGAGCGACGAGACCACACAGGATCAAGGCACAAGCGATCGACGTCTTGAGTCCCACGGAAGCCCCCTGTCATTTCCGCGGCGGAGCTGATCAGCGAACGGCGACGGAATTGTGTCGGGAGTGTCGCACACGCTATGCGATAGCTCCAACCGCGAGGCCGGGTACTAGCCCCAACGTCGTCCTGGCGAAGGCCAGGACCCATAGCCTCCAGCAGTAGGCGCGCTCACAAATCCGGATGTGGCAAAACTCACCCTTGCCCCGACGCACGCAACGGGTTGTAATTGCAGGGGCAAATACCGCAGCGCAGAATTCAAACAAGAACGCGCGCGGCTGCAAGGGAGAGCCGGTCATGCATGGGACCATCGAGAGCACAGTCACGCGCGAGAGCCTGCATGAGCGCGCCGCATCGCTGCCGCTGGAGCAGCTCGATCCCGGCCATCCCGAACTGTTCAGGACCGATGCGTTCTGGCCCTATTTCGATCGCCTGCGCCGCGAAGATCCCGTGCACTATTGCAGGGACTCGATGTTTGGCCCGTACTGGTCGGTGACGAGGTACAACGACATCATGGAGATCGAGACCAACCATTCGGTGTTCTCCTCGGCAGCTTCCCTCGGTGGCATCACCATCCGCGACATCGATCCCGATTTGCGCCGCGAGAGTTTCATTGCCATGGACCCGCCGCGTCATGCGGCCCAGCGCAAGACCGTGGCGCCGATGTTCACGCCGACGCATCTGGACGAGCTCGCGCTCAACATCCGCAAACGCTCGGCCGAATGCCTGGACAATCTCCCACGCGGAGAGGAATTCGACTGGGTCGACCGCGTCTCGATCGAGCTCACCACGCAGATGCTCGCGGTGCTGTTCGACTTCCCCTGGGAAGACCGCCGCAAGTTGACGCGCTGGTCGGATGTCGCGACCACCATTCCCGGCTCCGGCGGCCTCGTCGCCACCGAGGACCAGCGGCAGGCCGAGCTGTTGGAATGCGCGACCTACTTTTCGCGGCTGTGGAAGGAGCGCATCGCGCAGCCGCCCAGGAGCGACCTGCTCTCGATGCTGGCGCATGGCGCGGCGACGCGCGACATGGACGCGAGGAACTTTCTGGGCAACCTGATCCTGTTGATCGTCGGCGGCAACGACACCACCCGCAACACCATGTCCGGCTCGATCTACGCGCTCAGCCAGCATCCGGAGCAGTATCGGAAGCTGCGGGAGAATCCCGCGCTGCTCGACAGCTTCGTGCCCGAAGTCATCCGCTGGCAGACGCCGCTCGCCCATATGCGGCGCACCGCGCTCGCCGATTTCGAATTCCGCGGGAGAGAAATCAAGAAGGGTGACAAGGTCGTGATGTGGTACGTCTCGGGCAACCGCGACGAGGAGGCGATCGAAAAACCCTACGAATTCATCATTGACCGCGCCCGGCCGCGCACGCATCTCTCCTTCGGCTTCGGCATCCACCGCTGCGTGGGTCTCAGGCTTGCAGAGCTGCAATTGAAGATCATCTGGGAAGAGATTTTGAAGCGCTTCGATCATATCGACGTGGTCGGCGAACCCAAGCGGGTGTATTCGAGTTTCGTGAAGGGTTACGAGACGCTGCCGGTCAGGATTGCGGCGTGATTCGCGAGAACTGGAGCCACCAGCCATGAACGTCCAAACTCCGGTCAGGACCGACAGGGCCGAACGCATGCGCCGGGCGCGCGAGGAGGCCTATGCGACGCCATTGAAGGATTACCATCCGGGCGCGCCGCGGCTGTTCCAGGACGACACCTTATGGCCATGGTTCGAGCGGCTGCGCGAGCAAGAGCCGGTGCATTACTGCACCAACGCGCCGATCGAGCCGTACTGGTCGGTGGTCAAATACAACGACATCATGCATGTCGACACCAATCACGGCATCTTCTCCTCCGACTCGACGCTCGGCGGCATCTCGATCCGCGACGTGCCGACCGGTTATGACTGGCCAAGCTTCATCGCGATGGACCAGCCCACGCACTCGGCGCAGCGCAAGACGGTGTCGCCGATGTTCACGCCGACGCATCTGGACGAACTCGCCAAGCTGATCCGCCAGCGCTCGCAGTCCGTGCTGGACAATCTGCCGCGCAACGAGACCTTCAATTTCGTCGAGCGCGTCTCGATCGAGCTGACGACACAGATGTTGGCGACACTGTTCGACTTCCCCTGGGAGGAGCGGCGCAAGCTGACGCGCTGGTCGGACGTCTCCACCGCACTGCCCAAGAGCGGCATCGTCGCCTCCGCCGAAGAGCGGCGGAAGGAAATGGACGAGTGCTACGCCTACATGTCGAAGCTGTGGAACGAGCGCGTCAATTCCGCGCCGCGCAACGACCTGTTGTCGCTGATGGCGCATAACGACGCCACGCGCTACATGGACCCCGACAACCTCATGGGCAACATCATCCTGCTCATCGTTGGCGGCAACGATACCACCCGCAACACCATGACCGGCTCGGTGCTGGCGCTGAACGAGAACCCCGAGCAATACGACAAGCTCCGCGCCAATCCGGCGCTGATCGATTCAATGGTGCCGGAGGTGATCCGCTGGCAGACCCCGCTCGCGCACATGCGACGCACGGCGCTGCGGGATACCGAGATCGGCGGCAAGGAGATCAAGAAGGGCGACCGCGTCGTGATGTGGTACGTTTCCGGCAATCGCGACGAGGAGATGTTCGAGAAGCCGAACGACTTCATCATCGACCGGCCGCGGCCGCGCACACATCTGTCCTTCGGCTTCGGCATCCACCGCTGCGTCGGCATGCGGCTCGCGGAGCTTCAGCTCAGGATCGTCTGGGAGGAGATGCTGAAGCGTTTTGACCGTATCGAGGTGGTCGGCGAGCCCCGGCGGATCTATTCCAGCTTCATCAAGGGCTACGAGACGTTGCCGGTAAGGATTCCGGGGTAGCGTGCGCGGGGAATGGCAAGCCCTTACCTGAATCTTCGCTGTCATGCCCCGCGAAAGCGGGGATCCAGTAGGCCGCGGCTTCTCCGTATTCGTCACCGCCCCTGGAATACTGGATCGCACGCCTTCGCGGGCGATGACAGCGAAGGATGAGGCGACAAGCGAGTCGCCCCTAACGCGCGGCAGGCGCGCCGCTGCACCAGCTATAAAATTTCGGCATGACAGGTCGCGCCAGATGCGAAGGCAAGACGGCGCGCGGCTGTTCTAGGAAATGAGCGCATCTAACTCAATTTGATGTCCCAGACGCCGTCCTTGCGGCAGGCGGCCACTTCCTCGCGCAGGAGCGCGGTGACGGCAACGGTCGCCGTCGACACCGGCCGATCGATCGGAGAGGCAACAATGAGCTCGCGCGTCATTGGCTTGGAGACGGCGGCTGTTTCCAGCCGACCGTCGGCGACCTCACCGTATACCGACGAGGGCGGCAACAGGGCGAAGCCGAGGCCCTCCTCGACGAGGCTCGTGAGCACGCGGAACGAATCCGCTTCGAGCTGGACGTTGAGCTTGATCTTGCGCTGGGCCGCCGCATGCTCGATCAGCGCGCGGAGCCCGTGCGAATGACTGGGCAGCACCAGCCGCTGCCTGAGCAGCCAGCCGATCTCGACGCTCTTCTTGCGGGCGAGCCCGCAGCCGCGCGGGCCCACCGCGACGATGTTGTCGCGACCGAGGCTCTGCACGGTGAGGTGCAGATCGGCGGAACGACCGTAGAGGATCGCAAGATCCATCTCGCCGCGATGCAGCCATTCGACGAGATGGCCGCTATAGCTCTCGACGATGCGCAGTGTGACGCCCGGATAGGTTTCGACGCAGCGGCGGGCGAAGCGCGCCGACAAGACGCAGCTCACGGTGGGAACCAGGCCGAGCACCACATGACCGGATGGCGGACCCTGGGCCGACTGGATGTCGTCGCGGATCTGGTCGATCTGGCGGACGATGCCGGAGGTGCGAGCGAGCAGCAGACGGCCGGCTTCCGTCAGCACCATGCCGCGGCCGTTGCGTGTGAACAGCTCCGTGCGCAGCTCGTGCTCCAGCAGCTTGATCTGGCGGCTCAGCGCCGGCTGGGCGACCCGCAGCGTATCGGACGCCTTGGAGAGGCTGCCAAGTTCGGCCACGCAACTGAAGGTCCTGAGCTGACGGAAATCCATGCTTGCCAAGCTTTGAACGCTACTCCATACGCTATAGCAAATGAGCATAGGGGGTTGGCGTCGTTTTCACAACGCCGGACGCTTGGCTGGCGTTATCTTCTGCAACGCGATCGACTGGAAACGCCATGAGCCAACAAAAACACGACGACCACCACACCGAAGACTATGCCGACATCCGCGACGCGGTGGCGAAACTCTGCGCACAGTTTCCCGGCGAATACTGGCGCAAGCTCGATCGCGAGATGACTTATCCAAAGGCTTTTGTCGATGCGCTCACAGAGGCCGGCTATCTCTCGGTGCTGATCCCCGAGGAATATGGCGGCGCCGGGCTTAAGTTGTCGGCGGCGGCAGCGATCCTCGAAGAGATCCAGCGCGCCGGCTGCAACGGCGGCGGCTGCCACGCCCAGATGTACACCATGGGCACGGTGCTCCGGCATGGCAGCGACGCGCAGAAGGCAAAATATCTGCCGAAGGTCGCGACCGGCGAATTGCGCCTGCAAGCCTTTGGGGTCACCGAGCCGACCAGCGGCACCGACACGTCTTCACTCAAGACCTTTGCACGTCGCGAGGGCGATCATTACGTCGTCAACGGCCAGAAAATCTGGACCAGCCGCGCCGAGCATTCCGACCTGATGATCTTGCTGGCGCGCACCACGCCGAAGGAGAAAGCCAAGAAGCGCACAGACGGCCTCTCGGTCTTCATCGTCGACATGCGCGAGGCCAGGGGCAAGGGCCTGGAGATCCGCCCGATCCGCACCATGATGAACCACGCCACCACCGAAGTGTTCTTTACGGACATGAAGGTGCCGGCGGAAAACCTGATCGGCGAGGAAGGCAAGGGCTTTCGCTATATCCTTTCCGGCATGAATGCCGAGCGCATCCTGATCGCGGCGGAATGCGTCGGCGATGCGAAGTGGTTCATCGCAAAGGCCTCGAACTACGCCAAGGAGCGCACCGTGTTTGGACGGCCGATCGGCCAGAACCAGGGCATCCAGTTTCCGATTGCAAAAGCCTACGCTTCTATGCGCGCGGCGGAGCTGATGGTGAAGGAAGCGACCCGCAAATACGAGGCCGGGCTCGACTGCGGCGCGGAGGCCAACATGGCAAAAATGCTGGCGGCGGATGCGTCCTGGGAAGCGGCGAACGCCTGCATCCAGACCCATGGCGGCTTCGGCTTCGCCGAGGAGTACGACGTCGAGCGAAAATTCCGCGAGACGCGGCTCTACCAGGTCGCGCCGATCTCGACCAACCTGGTGTTGTCCTTCATCGCCGAGCACGTGCTCGGCATGCCCCGCTCGTACTGAGGTCGCGCCATGGGAGCACTTGACGGGATCAGGGTGATTGCGGTCGAGCAGGCGGTCGCCGCGCCCTTCTGCTCATCGCGCCTGGCGGACGCCGGCGCCGAAGTGATCAAGATCGAGCGTCCCGAAGGCGATTTCGCGCGTGGCTATGACGCGGCAGCCAAGGGCCAGAGCAGCTATTTCGTCTGGCTCAACCGCGGCAAGCAATCGGCGGTGGTTGATCTGTCGACCAAGGAAGGCCGCGCCGAGCTTGAAACGCTGATCGCGAGCGCGGACGTGCTTATTCAAAACCTCAAGCCCGGCTCGATGGACAAGCTCGGCTTTTCGCGCGAGCGATTGCTGCGCGACTATCCGAAGCTGATCTCCTGCACAATCACCGGCTACGGCGACGCGGGACCCTATGCGCATCGCAAGGCCTATGATCTCCTGATCCAGGCCGAAAGCGGGCTTGCTTCGATCACCGGCAATCCCGACGGCGCCTCGCGTGTCGGCATCTCGATCGTCGATGTCGCGACCGGCGCGACCGCGCATGCCGCGATCCTGGAAGCGCTGATCGCGCGGGGACGCACGGGCGTGGGCGCCGACATCCGCATCTCCATGTTCGACGTGATGGCGGACTGGCTGACCGTGCCGCTACTCAATTCGGAAGCCGGCAATCCGCCCAAGCGAATGGGCCTGCGCCATCCCTCGATCGCGCCCTATGGCGTGTTCACCTCCAAGGACGGCAAGGACATCCTGATTTCGATCCAGAGCGAGCGCGAATGGAAGACGCTGTGCGCGGAGGTGCTGGACCAGCCCGCGCTGCCGAGCGATCCGCGCGTCGCCAATATGGTCGAGCGCGTGCGCCACCGCGACTTCACCGACAAGACCGTGGCCGATAGCTTTGGCAGGATGACACGCGATGAGCTGCTCAAGCGGCTGTCGGATGCCGACATCGCCTTTGCAGAGGTCAACACCATGGCTGATCTCACCACCCATCCGCATCTGCGTCGCATCGAGGTGGATACGCCGAACGGCCGCGTCAGCTATCCCGCGCCAGCGCCGATCATCGTCGGCGAGACGCGCAGCTACGGCGCCGTGCCCGGCATCGGCGAGCGGCCCGGCCAGAAGAAGAAGTAGCGAGAGAGATGACATGACCGAGAAGCTCGACATCGATCATTTGCGGCAATGGATCGGCCGTACCCAGGAGGCGACCGACACCGTCACCGCGCAACTCGTCAAGGGCCTGCGCGCGACGCTGTTCCAGGAGATTGGCGAGCCCAAAAAGGGCGACGCGGCGCCGTTCACCGTGCATTGGTGCCTGGCGCAGCCGGTATCCCCGATGTCGATGCTCGGCCCCGACGGTCACCCCACCCGTGGCGGGTTCCTGCCGCCGGTGCCGCTGCCGCGACGGATGTGGGCTGGTGGCGAGATCGAATTCATCGATGCGCTTCGCGTTGGCGATGAATCGACTCGGATCTCGCGCATTGCCGACGTCGTGGTGAAGACCGGCTCGACCGGAACGCTGTGTTTCGTCGCGGTCGAGCACACCATCACCTCGCCGCGCGGCGTCGCCATTCGCGAGCGGCAGGACATCGTCTACCGCGAGACGACGAGCGGCCAACCCGCAACCGCAAAGGGCCCGCCTCCGCCGCCGAAGGCGCAGCATCGCGAGACACATGTCTCCGATGCCGTGCTGCTGTTCCGCTACTCTGCGTTGACCTTCAACGGCCATCGCATCCACTATGATCGCGACTACGTCACCAAGGTCGAGGGTTATCCGGGCCTGATCTTCCATGGGCCGCTCCAGGCGGCGCTGATTACCGAGATGGCGGCGAAGCTCCGCGGCGGCAAGGCGCCGAAGAAATTCAGCTACCGCGGCGTGCAGCCGCTGTTCGACGGCACGGAATTTTCGGTGAACGCAAATGAGACCGACGCCGGTCTGGAGCTGTGGACGGCGAACGCCGAGGGTCAGCCGACGATGAAGGGGACGGCGGCGTGGTGATACGCTTCTGCTGCATCTCCATTGCGGGCGCAGCAGCGATGTAGGAACCTAAACCCTCACCCCGAGGAGCGCGCCCTTCGCGCGCGTCTCGAGGGCGAGGCCGAGAGCCGGGCCTTCATCCTTCGAGACGCGCGTTCCGCGCTCCTCAGGATGAGGGACTAAGAAGGGACGGAAACAATGTCAAAGAACGGAAAAACCGGCAGCACATCCGTCTCCGTCAAGCAGGCGACGCTCGATCTCTTCCGTGGCTTCGGCATCAAGAAAGTGTTCGGCAATCCCGGCTCGACCGAGCTGCCGTTCCTGAGCGACTGGCCCGACGACATCGACTATGTGCTGGCGCTTCAGGAAGCTTCCGCCGTCGGCATGGCCGATGGTTATGCCCAGGCCACGCGCAACGCCGGCTTCGTCAATCTGCATTCCGCCGCCGGCGTCGGCAATGCGCTCGGCAACATCTACACCGCGCATCGCAACCAGACGCCGCTCGTCATCACCGCGGGCCAGCAGGCGCGCTCGATCCTGCCGTTGCAGGCGTTCCTGTACGCCGAGCGAGCGTCCGAATTCCCTCGGCCTTACGTGAAATACAGCGTCGAACCGGCGCGCGCGGAAGATGTGCCCGCCGCGATCGCGCGCGCCTATCACACCGCGATGCAGCCTCCTTGCGGTCCGACCTTCGTCTCGATCCCGATCGACGACTGGACCCACGCGACGACGCCGGTCGAGGCGCGCAAGGTCAGTCGCGAGCTCGGGCCCGAGCCTGAGGCGATGAAGGCCCTGGTCGCGGCGCTCAATGCGAGCAAGCATCCTGCCCTCGTCGTCGGCCCCGGCGTCGACCGCGCCGGCGCTGTTGACCTCGTGGTGCGCGTCGCCGAGAAGGCGAAGGCGACCGTCTGGGTCAGCCCGTTCTCGGCGCGCTGCTCCTTCCCGGAGCGCCATCCACAATTCGCGGGCTTCCTGCATGCCTCGCCCGGCCAGCTCTCGGATGCGCTGCGCACGCACGATCTCGTCGTCGTGATCGGCGCGCCCGTGTTCACCTTCCATGTCGAAGGGCACGCCTCGATCTTCGACGGGGGCACGACCATTTTCCAGATCACCGAGGATCCGGATGCCGCCGCGGTGACGCCGGTCGGCACCAGCATCGTCGCGACCATGAAGCCGGCGCTGAACGCGCTGCTCGACATGCTGCCGGAGAGCAAACGCGCGACGCCAAAGGGCCGCACGCTGCCGCCGGCCCCACAAGCCGCCGATCCGCTTCCGGTCGAGTTCCTGCTGCATTCGCTGTCCGAGGCGATGCCGGAGGGCACTTCGCTCGTGGAGGAAGTGCCCTCGCACCGGCCGGCGATGCAGAAGTTCATGCCGATGCGTGGCCAGGACAGTTTTTACACGATGTCGAGCGGCGGCCTCGGCTACTCACTGCCCGCCTCCGTCGGCATGGCTTTGGGCAAACCGAACAGCCGCACGGTGTGCCTGATCGGCGACGGCTCGGCGATGTATTCGATCCAGGCGCTATGGACCGCCGCGCAGCGCAAGTTGCCGCTCACCGTCGTCGTCATCAACAATTCCGGCTACGGCGCGATGCGCTCCTTCAGCCAGGTCATGCAGGTGCGCAACGTACCGGGGCTGGAATTGCCCGGCATCGATTTCGTCAAGCTCGCCGAAGGGATGGGCTGCGACGCGGTGCGGGTGACGAAGTCGGCCGAGCTCGGTGAAGCGCTGAAGCGGGGGATGAGCGCCGAGGGCGCGAGCCTCGTCGAGGTCGTCGTGGATTCCGCGGTGCCGCTGCTGTATGCGCAGAAGAATTAGCCAGGGACGGAGTCTCGCCCTGCACACTCCGCCGTCATCGCCCGGCTTGACCGGGCGATCCAGTACTCCGAGACAGTCGTGATTGAATCGAGAGGCTGCGGCGTACTGGATGCCCCGGTCCAGTCTATACATCAAGCCGGGGCATGACAGAGCGAATGTGGCGACCGCACCCCCTACTTCCCGAACTCCTCCCGCATCTTGGCCTGGATCTTCGCCATGCCGCCGATCCAGCGGTCGTAGTTCTCGGTCTTCTTGCGCATGTAGCCGAGCACCTGCGCGTGGGGCAGGATCAGGAACGTCTCCTGCGCGATGCCGGCGAGCGCGTCTTTCGCGACCTGCTCGGGCGAGAGGTCGCCGTCGCCACTTTGCGGGCCTTTTGGGATCGAGCGCAGCATGTTGGTGTCGACGCCCTGCGGACAGAGGATCGAGACGCGGATGTTATGCGCCTTGTGCGAGATCGCGAGGTTTTCGGCAAAGCCGACCGCGGCATGCTTCGTCGTCGAATAAGCCGGGCTCCCGACCTGCGAGAGCAGGCCCGCGGCCGAGATCGTGTTGAGGAAATAGCCGCCGCCGCGAGCTTTCATGCGCGGGACAAGGTGCCGCGCCGCGTAGACGTGGGCCATGACGTGGATCGCCCAGCTCCGCTGCCAGGGCTCATCTGACGATCCGCCGGCGTTCACTGACAAGGGATCGAAGCCGCCGCCGATGCCGGCATTGGAGCAGAACAGCTCGATCGGGCCGAACTGCCGCTCCGTTTCCTTGATGACGTGGGCGATGTCCTTTTCCTGGGCCACGTCGCATTTGAAGGCGGCGCCGTTCACGGTCGCCGCCACCGCTCGCGCGCCGGCGGCCTCCATATCCGCGACCACGACCTTGGCCGCGCCTGCCTGATGAAACACCTCGCACAGCGCCTTGCCGATGCCATTGGCGCCGCCGGTGACGACCACGATCTTGCCGGCCACCTGCATGCGACGTCTCCTCTTATGCCGCTTATACCGCTTCTGTTCGCGCTCAGCTCAGGACGAGATTGAGCACCGCGGTATAATGGCACGCCGCGCCGGCCAAGACAAAGCCGTGCCAGATCGCGTTTTGGAAACGCAGGCGCCGCCAGGCGTGGAAGATCACCCCGAAGGAATAGAGCGCGCCGCCCGCGACCACGAACCACAGCGCCACGGTCGGCAACGCCTTGACCACGGCGTCGTAGAGCATCAGGCCGCTCCAGCCCATGGCGAGGTAAATGCCGACAGCGACCCGGTCGAACCGGCCGGGCCAGCCGAGCTTGAGCACGATGCCGAGGATCGCCACGCACCAGACACCGACGAGCAGCGCCAGCGCGAACGTGCTGTCCTTCAGTTCCAGGATGAACGGCGTGTAGGTCGCGGCGATGAGGAGATAGATCGCGGAGTGGTCGAACCGTCGCAAGATCCATTTGGCTGGCGACACTGGCCAGAGATTATAGGTCGCCGACAGCACCAGCATCGAGAGCAGGCCGGCGACGTAGATCGAGACCCCGACGATGTCGACCGTGCTGGCATTGACCGCCGCCAGCACCACCAGAACGATCGCAGCGACGATGCCCGTCAGCACGCCGATGGCATGAATGACGCCGTCGGCGATCAGCTCGGCGCGGTCATAGTCCCAGCCGATGACATCGGCCGCAGCATGGACCGAGGTGGACGCAAGTTGTTTCAATCTGAAAACGGTCATGGCAGTCCGAAGGCGACGCTGTGGCACTTTTATGTGGGTCTTTCGTGGTCGGCGAGGCGTTCAAAGGCTGGTTCACCCGAAAACGCGGTGGAAGTATGAAGCTTGATTTTCCTCAAGCAGTTGCCACTTTTGTGACTAGTCCAATTTGCCTATTCCGCCGGCACGAGAGCCCTCGCCTCCCCCATGGCATTCAGCTTCCAGGATATGGTCGAAGAGGCGCGCCTGTCGGCCCGGGCGCTTCTCGACTATGGCGAGCATTTCTTCAACCCCACCGTCCGGCTCGGCGTCACCGGCCTGTCGCGGGCGGGTAAAACCGTGTTCATCACCGCGCTGATCCATGGGCTGACGAGCGGCGGCCGCTTTCCGGTGTTCGAGGCCTTTGCCTCCGGCCGCATCGCACGAGCAAAACTCGCGCCGCAGCCCGACGATGCCGTGCCGCGCTTCGACTACGAAAGCCATCTGCGCGCGCTGACCGAGGACCGGCGCTGGCCGAACTCCACCGTCGACATCTCAGAGCTCCGCCTCGTCATCGACTACCAGCGCCAGAACGGCGCGGACCGTAACCTGACGCTTGATATCGTCGACTATCCCGGCGAATGGCTGCTCGACCTGCCGCTGCTGCAAAAGAGCTACGAGCGATGGTCGGCGGAGAGCCTGGCACTGTCGCGCGCGGCCCCGCGGGCGCATCTGGCGGCCGACTGGCACGCGCATCTGGCTAGCCTCAAGCCCGAGGCGGCCGAGGACGAGCAGGCGACGCTGACCTCGGCAAGGCTGTTCACCGAATACTTGCGTGCCTGCCGCGACGAGCGCTTTGCCATGAGCCTGTTGCCGCCCGGCCGCTTCCTGATGCCGGGCAGTCTCGCGGGCTCGCCGGCACTGACCTTTGCGCCGCTCGATGTGCCCACCGAGGGACAAGCGCCGGAAGGATCACTCTGGGCGATGATGGTGCGCCGCTACGAGGCTTACAAGGACGTCGTGGTGCGCCCCTTCTTTCGCGACCACTTTGCCCGGCTCGACCGCCAGATCGTGCTGGCCGATGCACTTGCGGCGTTCAACTCCGGACCCGATGCGCTGCATGACCTCGAAGCGGCGCTGGCCGGCATTCTGGATTGCTTCCGGATCGGACGCAGTACCTTCATCTCCAGCCTGTTCCGCCCGCGCATCGACCGCATCCTATTTGCGGCGACCAAGGCCGATCATCTGCATCATTCCAGTCACGACCGCCTCGAGGCCGTGTTGCGGCGCGCGGTCGCGCGGGCAGTCGCGCGTGCCGAAAGCACCGGCGCCGAGATCGACGTGGTGGCGCTCGCCGCCGTACGCGCGACGCGCGAGGCGCAGGTCGCACGCGGCCGCGACAGATTGCCGTCCATCCTCGGCACGCCCGCTGCCGGCGAAAGCGCCGGCGGCGAGTTTTTTGACGGCGATACAGAGGTCGCGACCTTTCCGGGCGATCTGCCACTCGATCCGGAAGCTCTGTTCAACGGCGCCGAGTCCTTTCGTGGGCTTTCGACTGCCGCTGCCGAGACGAGCGACTTCCGCTTCCTGCGCTTCCGTCCGCCAAAGCTCGAGCGCGAAGGGGCTGAGGGGCCGGCGCTGCCTCACATCCGCCTTGACCGTGCCTTGCAGTTCCTGATCGGAGACAGGTTGGAATGAACGAGCGACACCAGCAACGGCGGCCCGCGACGTTCCGGCTGGATGACCCCGACGTCGTCGTGACTGAAGCCGATGAATCCGGAAGGCTCACGCGCGCTGCGATCCAGATCACGCCCGAGCCCGATCCTCTGGCGCTGCCCGTACCGGTCGAGACACCGGTCGTGGTGCGGCGCGGCTTCCCCTGGGGCACGCTGTTCTGGTCAGGCCTTGCCGGGCTGACGCTGCTCGGTGTCGGACTTGGCGTCGTTCATCTGATCGAGGACCTGTTTGCGCGCAGCGAGAGCCTCGGCATCGTCGGTCTCGCTCTCGCCTTCGTCACCACGCTCGCACTCGCGGTCGTGATCGGACGCGAGGCGTTTGGACTTGCCCGGCTCGCGACCATCGAAAAACTGCATCAGCGCGCGACAAGCGTACTCGCCAGCGACAACCGCGCCGAGAGCCGCGTCATCGTGCAGGATCTCCTGCGCATCGCGCATCAAAACCCGCAGCTCGCACGCGCCCGCGCGACGCTGCAAAACCACACTGGTGAGATCATCGACGGCGCCGACATGATCCGCCTCGCCGAGCGCGAGCTGATGACGCCGCTGGATGCGGAAGCGCGGCGGCTGGTGTCATCGGCCGCGCAGCGGGTTTCGATCGTCACCGCGGTGAGCCCCCGCGCGCTGATCGACGTGCTGTTCGTGTTCGTGGCTTCGCTCCGCCTGATCCGCCAACTGGCGCGGCTCTATGGCGGCCGCCCCGGCGCCCTCGGCATGATCCGGCTGCTTCGCCACGTCATCGCCCATCTCGCCATCACCGGCGGCATGGCCGCGAGCGACAGTCTGGTGCAACAGATGCTCGGCCACGGGATCGCGGCAAAGCTGTCGCAGCGACTCGGCGAAGGCGTGCTCAACGGATTATTGACGGCGCGGCTCGGCCTTGCCGCCATCGACGTCACACGCCCGCTGCCGTTCGCAGCGTTGCCGCAACCGAAGCTCTCGGATCTTGCAACCGATCTGCTGCGGAAGAAAGAAGACGAGGAGTAGCTATTCTCCCCTTCCGCGCGAGCGGAGAGAGGGAGAAAAGGGCCAGCACACGCCACTGGAACAGCGGCGCGTCCTTTGGTGGAGAGAGCTCAGGCGTCCAGCCGGTGAGCTTTTCCAGTGCGTAGGTATCCATCACGAGGCCGCGCCAGCGGCGGTCGACCTGTTCGAGCGGCTCGCGCGTGACGGGCAATGAATTCCATAGCGGCAGATGATTATCGGGCTCGCGTCCGACATAGAGGCCGGCCTGTCCGCGGATCCGGTCGATGCCGGGATCGGCGAAATCCTGGAAGCGGCCGCGCTCGTTGATCTCGATGACGGGCACGCGGCCGCGGAACAGCCAGCGCAGCATGGCGTAGGTGCGGTAGTCCGTCGTCGCGATCCAGGTCGCGCCGGTCTTGTCGAGTTGCGCCTGGGCGCGGGCCGCGACCTCGTCATAGCCGGCTTCGGCGCCGATCGGATCGATCTTGCCGAGGAAATTCCAGGGCGCGATCATGTAGTAGAGAAACACGGCGACGACGAAGGCGATGCCGGTCGTGATGGCTGCGTTGGCCCAGAAGGTCGCCGACCTCGTCATCCGCTCGGACCAGCCCTCGCGCGGCAACGTCACGAGGTTGATGGACACGGCGGCGAACCCGACCGGCCACATGAACATCGGCCAGGTGTCACCGACCCGCAAGGTGAGCGATTTCCAGAGGAAGTAGAGGAACGGCACCAGCACCGCGGTCGAAAGCAGAATCGCGACCGGCTCGCGCGTGCGGTAGCCGCGCCACGCCGTCAGCGTCAGGCCGGACAGCACCACCGGCAGCATGACGAAGCCGACGAGGCCGAATTGCAGGCCGATATAGTCGCCGATGGTGCGCCAGGAGACGCCGTAATTCGCGGTCGCGCGCACGCCCTGGAAGCGGAACGAGGCCCAGTCGTGCTGCGCGTTCCAGATCAGGACCGGCGAGAACACGGCGATCGCGATCAGCACGGCGAGATAGGGATAAGGGCTGCGCAGCCAGCGCCAGCGCCAGTCTGGCACCAGCACGAACGCGACCACTGCAGGCAGGAACATGATCGCGGTGAACTTGGATAGCAGCGAGAGGCCGGCGAAAAATCCGGCCGCGAGCCACCAGCGGCCATCGCCGGACTGTGTCAGCCGCACCAGCGACCAGAACATCGCGACCGCAACGGGGATCATCGCGACGTCGGGCGCGACCTTGGACATCAGCAGCCCGTAGTAGAGCGCCGCCTCCGGCATCAACAGCGCGAACACGATCGCGCGCGCGTCGCGGGTGACACGTCGCACGATATCGGCGAGCAGGCACTGCGTGACCAACATCGCCACGATGCCGCCGAAGCGGACGCCGAGCTGGGTGTCGCCGAAGATCGCGGTGCCGAAACGGATCAGCCAGGCAATGCCTGGAGGATGGTCGAGAAAGCTGAGCGCGCCCTCCTTCGACCAGGTCCAGTAGTAAGCCTCGTCGGTGCGCAGCTCGAGCATCGAGGCGTAAACGATACGCAAAGCCGTCATCGCCGCGACCACCAACGCGGCAATGATGAGGTGCCGGCGCGCGGCGTCGTCGGGCTCGGCTGTCATGTCGGGGGCGATCGTCACGGGCGCGCTTTTCCCCGACTTGGGAGGGGGAGTCAATGCGGGGGTGTTGCCGCGTATGTCCGTGTCATGCCCCGAGTTGTAGGGTAGGCAAAGCGAACGCGCCCACCATCAAGCACCGTGCCCGGGAGCGGTGGGCACGGCGCAAGAGCGCCTTTCCCCACCCTGCAATTCCGCCTCTGCGGGCTCCATGCCGCGCAAGTTGTCGGGCACGCTGTTTTCGGCTGGAATTAAACTCTACGATAGCTGATCTAGATGACGAGCTGATACAAACCGAATCATGGCAACCGCTCTCGCACGATTTTCCGAACAGTTCCGCGGCACCGGCGTTCGCCAGGTGCGGCTCGTCTGCGGCGTCATCCTGTTTTCCTATGTGGTCAGCCACTTCCTCAATCATGCGCTCGGCAATATCTCGGTCGAGGCCATGCAGGCGGGCGTCTACTACCACGTCCTGTTCTGGCAGTTCCTGCCGGTCGCGATCCTGTTCTACACCGCGGCACTGGTGCATGCCGGGCTCGGCGTCTTCGCGCTCTATCAGCGCCGGCAGTTCCGCTGGAAGACCGTCGAGCCGCTCCAGCTCGTGCTGGGCCTCAGCATCCCGGCGCTGGTGATGGCGCATCTGATCGGCGTGCGGCTTGGCCACACCGTCTACGGTCACGAGAAGCTCTATCCGCAGGAGCTCTACCTGTTCTTCGTCGCCTCCTCCGCCCGGCTGTGGCAGATGACGATCCTGCTCATCGTCGCCTGGATCCATGGCTGCATCGGGCTCTATTTCTGGCTGCGTATGAAGCCGTTCTTTCAGCGCGCCGCGCCCTGGCTGCTCTCGGCGGCCGTGCTGATCCCGACGCTGGCGATGCTCGGCATCTACCAGGGCGGACGCAGCGTCACCGCCGACAGCGACGATGCGGACTGGCGCGCGGCCAATCTGACCCAGCGCCAGGTCGGCACCGTCGCGCAGGCCAGCACGCTTGATCGCATCACCGGCGGGCTGACCATAAGCTATCTCGGCCTGCTCGGCATCGTGCTGCTCGCGCGCGGCGTGCGGGGCTTGCGCGAGCGCCGTGGTGGCATGATCGCGCTCTCCTACGGCAACGGCAAGACGGTGCGCGTGCCAAAGGGCCTGTCCGTGCTGGAGGCGAGCCTGCGCCACAACGTGCCGCATGCCAGCGTCTGCGGCGGCCGCGCGCGCTGCTCGACCTGCCGCATCCGCGTGATCGGCGATCATGGCATCCTCCCCGAGCCGTCGCAGCGCGAGGCCTTCGTGCTTGCGCGTGTCGGCACCACCGATCCATCCATTCGCCTCGCCTGCCAGCTGCGGCCCACCTGCGATCTCTCCTTCTTCCAATTGTTCACGCCGCACACCACGGCAAGCACGGAAGGTTCAGGGCCCGCGCGGATCGGCCAGGAGCGCTATCTCGTCAGCCTGTTCGTAGACATGCGAGGCTCGACCCAGCTCGCCGAGAAGCGGCTGCCGTTCGACACTGTCTTCATCGTCAACCGCTTCCTAGGAGCGGTTTCGCAGGCCGTGATCGAGAATGGCGGCCAGCCCAACCAGTTCGTCGGCGACGGCATGCTCGCGCTGTTTGGCCTGTCGGCCAATCCGCAAACCGCCTGCCGCCAGGCGCTGCGCGCGGCTGGCAGCATCGCCAGCCACGTCGACGAGCTCAATGAGCTCCTGAGCCATGACCTGCGCCAGCCGATCCGCTTCGGCATCGGCATTCATGGCGGCGAGGTGATCATCGGCGACATCGGCTATCGCGATCACATCGTGTTCACCGCGCTCGGTGACGCCGTCAATGTCGCGGCGCGCCTGCAGGACATGACCAAGACGCTCGCCTGCGAGGCCATCGCCTCCGATGAGGTCCGCCAAACCGCGGGTCTTGCCGAGGACGCGCTGCCGCAGCAGGAGGTCGCGATCCGCGGCCGCGACGAACCGATGGTTGTACGCGTCATCGCCGATGCACGGCAGCTCGCTGGCCTCGTCGACCGCGACGAGCGCGCCGCAGCGTAAGGCCCGAACCACACGGGAAGTGAGCTCCCTCTCCCGCTTGCGGGAGAGGGTTGGGGAGAGAATATCTCCGCATCGGGACAATCCCCAAGAGGAGAGAGCCCTCACCCGGCGCTTCGCGCCGACCTCTCCCGCAAGCGGGAGAGGTGGAGTGCACCGTCGCCGCGGCTACAACTCGATTCCATCTCGCCGCCGCGTAACACCGGCCTGCTGCGATGCAGCGTCCTGCTGACGCTGCGAAAGCACGAATTGACTTCGCACCCGCCGATGCGACAGATGATCGCGAGGTCAGCGGTGATGACCGTTGGCTCAACCGAAATGCTCCGGAGGGAGACGATGATCGACAGACGCGACCTGCTCAAGGGAGCGGGACTTGCCGCAATGGCGGCCACACTGAGCTCGACCAGGGCGCTGGCAGTGGACACTGTCACCCTGCCCTTCGCCAATGGCGAGCGATCGCTGGTAAAATATCCGCAGAAGCGGTCGATGATCGGCCTGACCAGCCGGCCTCCGCAACTCGAGACACCGTTCGCGATCTTCAACGACGGCCCGCTGACGCCGAACAACGCGTTCTTCGTCCGCTATCACCTGTCGGACCTGCCCTACAATGTCGACCCCGACAAGTTCACGCTCGAGGTCAGGGGCAAGGTCGACAAGCCGCTGAAACTGTCCCTAAGAGACATCCGCAAGATGAAGGCGACCGAGATCGTCGCGGTCAACCAATGCTCCGGCAACAGCCGCGGCTTCTCTGATCCGCGCGTCGCCGGCGGCCAACTCGGCAACGGTGCGATGGGCAATGCACGCTGGCGCGGCGTGCCGCTGAAGACTCTCCTCGACATGGCCGGCGTGCAGGCCGGAGGCAAACAAGTCACCTTTGGCGGCATGGACGGCCCGGTCAGCGACAAGACGCCTGATTTCGTCAAGGCGCTCGATCTCGATCACGCAACCGACGGCGAGGTGATGCTGGCCTATGGCATGAACGGCGAGGACCTGCCGTTCCTCAACGGCTTCCCGCTGCGCCTCATCGTGCCCGGCTATTACGGCACCTACTGGGTCAAGCACCTCAACGAGATCACCGTTATCGACAATGTCTACGACGGCTTCTGGATGAAGTCGGCCTATCGCATTCCGGACACGCCCAACAATGCGATCGAGCCTGGCACGGCACCGAAGGCGACGATCCCGATCAACCGGTTCACCATCCGCTCCTTCATCACCAGCGTCGCCGACGGCGCCAAGCTGAAGGCCGGCCGCACGACATTGCGCGGCATTGCCTTCGACGGCGGCAAGGGCATCAAGGAGGTGTCGGTCTCGATCGACGGCGGGAAGACCTGGACGCAGGCCAAGCTCGGCAAGGATCTCGGCAAATACTCCTTCCGCGAATGGAAGCTGCCGGTGAAGCTCGCGGCCGGCCCGGTCGAGCTGAAGGTGCGCGCGACCAGCAATGGCGGCGAAACCCAGCCGGACACGCCGCGCTGGAACCCGGCCGGCTATTTGCGCAACGTCGTCGAAACCGTCCGCGCCACGGTCGCCTGAAGGAGAATAACGATGAACCGCACCGTTCTCCTTACGCTCACTCTCGCGGCCGGCATTGGCGCTGTAACCGCCGCCCCCATCGGCTACCAGAATCCGGACGAGGTCGCCGCCTTCAAGCCCGGGCCCAATCTCGACGTGGTCAAGAACAACTGCACGGCCTGTCACTCGGCCGATTACGTCAACACCCAGCCACCAATGGAGGACAAGAAGGGCTTCTGGCAGGCCGAAGTAACCAAGATGATCAAGGTCTATGGCGCGCCAATCGACGATACCGATGTCGGCAAGATCGTCGACTATCTCGCCGCGACCTATTGACGGGCCGCCGGCCGCCGGCCAGCCAAATGACCGCGAAACGGGCAAAATCGGCAAAAACGCCGCGAAGTTGAGCGAATTTCCGCAGAATACCGGCATGGTTTGAGCTACCAAGCCCGTAAGATTCCGGTGTATCCTGCTTCGACCGAGCCGGCCGGTTTGCGGGGACTGGCGGCTCGTGCTTGTGGAGGAAAGTCCCGCGGAGAAGACGTGATGCCCAAAGGTACGGTCAAGTGGTTCAACCCGACAAAGGGTTATGGGTTCATCCAGCCTGCGTCGGGAGGCAAGGATGTGTTCGTGCATATCTCGGCAGTGCAGAAAGCCGGTCTGTCCACCCTGAACGAAGGTCAGACGG
The DNA here is from genome assembly GCF_059803475.1 of Bradyrhizobium sp. UFLA05-89. Lineage (NCBI taxonomy): Bacteria > Pseudomonadati > Pseudomonadota > Alphaproteobacteria > Hyphomicrobiales > Nitrobacteraceae > Bradyrhizobium > Bradyrhizobium sp. UFLA05-89. Next base: position 91,957 of record NZ_JBANBA010000018.1, read on the forward strand.
TGGAATATGAAGAGATCGCAAACCGGGGCAAGACGTCCGCAGAAAACCTCAAAGTATAAGCCCTCCGGCATTTCGCCGCCTCCCGGATCGCATCCGGGAGCACGGGCCAAAAAAATTTTAGAAGACGGTCAAGTGCATTCGACGACAGGCGTTGCGATTGCGCGAGGGTAGGCTTTTTTTGCGCCTAGAGACCCCTGATCGACACAACCTCGATGACAATCGCGACAGCAGGATTCAGCCGACAGGCAAGGGTGCGTCGCGCTTGATCTCCTCCATCACCGCATAGGTGCGCGTCTCGCGCACGCCCGGCATCGACAGCAAGGTCTCGCCGAGAAAGCGCCGATACGCGGCCATGTCGGGAAGGCGCGCCTTCACGAGATAATCGAATCCGCCGGCAACCATGTGACATTCGAGCACCTCGGGCGCGAGCTTCACCGCGCGCGCAAACCGCTCGAAATTGTCCGGCGTGGTCTTGTCGAGCAGCACCTCGACGAACACCAGGAGGCCGAGCCCCAGGCGGTGCGGATTGAGCCGGGCGCCATAGCCTTCGACGACCCCTTCGCGCTGGAGCCGCTTCAGCCGCTCGCCGATCGAGGTCGGCGACAGGCCGATGCGCTCGGCGAGCTCGACATTGGCTATACGTCCATCCTCCTGCAAAATTGAGAGGATTCTCCGGTCGATTTTATCGATATCCATACTTATCACGGAACTTTTGCCTAGTAGCTTTATTATCTAAGGCAAAATCGCTATCTTGTCTATCGAACTACGGCAGCGTGGGGATTAGCTTGGAGGCCAGACAGGACATGCCATGCCGAACATTTCCTCCCCCTTCAGCGCGCCCTTCGCGCCCGATGATGCCGAGATAGCCGCACCGCTGTTGCGCAACGCGCACCTCGCCCCTCCCCAGGAGGCGCGGATCGACCGCACCGCTACGCGGCTGATCGAGGCTGTCCGCAAGCGTGACGACCGGCTCGGCGGGGTCGAGGACATGCTGCGCGAGTTCGCGCTCTCGACCAAGGAGGGCTTGGCGCTGATGGTGCTGGCCGAGGCCCTGCTCCGCGTGCCGGACGCCCGCACCGCCGACCAATTCATCGAGGACAAGCTCGGCGAGGGCGATTTCGTCCACCACGAAACGAAATCCAGCGCGTTCCTGGTCAACGCCTCGGCCTGGGCGCTCGGCCTCTCGGCGCGGGTGATCCAGCCGGGCGAGACGCCGGACGGCACCATCGGCCGGCTCGTGAAGCGGCTGGGCGCTCCCGCCGTGCGCGCAGCGACCCGGCAGGCGATGCGGCTGATGGGCAACCATTTCGTGCTGGGCGAGACCATCGAGCAGGCGCTGGAGCGTGCCCGGCCCCGCTCCGGCGAGCAGCCGCGCTACTCCTTCGACATGCTCGGCGAAGGCGCGCGCACCGCCTCTGACGCCAAGCGCTATTTCGACGCCTATGCGAGTGCTATCGAGACCATCGGCAAGGCAGCGGGCGAACGTCCTCTGCCTGACCGTCCCGGCATTTCCGTCAAACTCTCGGCGCTGCATCCGCGCTTCGAGGCGATCAGCCACGATCGGGTGATGGCGGAGCTGGTCCCGCAGCTCCTGGATCTGGCCCGGCGCGCCAAGGCCCATGACCTCAACTTCACCGTCGATGCCGAGGAAGCCGACCGGCTGGAGCTCTCGCTCGACGTGATCGCGGCGACGCTGGCCGATCCCTCGCTCGCCGGCTGGGACGGCTTTGGCCTCGCCATCCAGGCCTATCAGAAGCGCGCGTCCACCGTGATCGACTATGTCGATGGCCTCGCCCGCGCGCATCATCGCAAGCTGATGGTGCGGCTGGTCAAGGGCGCCTATTGGGATACCGAGATCAAGCGCGCGCAGGAGCGCGGGCTCGACGGCTATCCGGTCTTCACCCGCAAGGCGATGACGGACCTCAACTACGTCGCCTGCGCCTCGAAGCTGCTCGCATTGCGGCCGCGCATCTTCCCGCAATTTGCGACCCACAACGCGTTGACCGTTGCGACCGTGCTGGAGCTTGCCGGCGATAGCGGGGAATACGAGTTCCAGCGCCTGCACGGCATGGGCGAGGCGCTCTACGAGCAGCTCGCACAGGATCACCCAAAACTCGCCTGCCGCACCTATGCGCCAGTCGGCAGCCATCGCGACCTGCTCGCTTATCTCGTGCGCCGGCTGCTGGAGAACGGCGCCAACTCCTCCTTCGTGGCGCTGGCCGCCGACTACCGCGTGGCGATGACCGCCCTGTTGCAACGCCCCGCTGACATCATCGCCAAGCCGCAAGCAGCCCATCACCCGAAGATCCCGCTGCCGCGCGAGCTGTTCGCGCCGGAGCGGCGCAATTCACGCGGCGTTGAGTTCGGCGAGCGGGCCGCACTCGATCGCCTGCTGGCCGACATCGCGGCCGAGCCAACCGATCTCAAGCCTATCGCCGACTCCACGTCCGAGCAGACCAACGCAGCTCTCGCAGCAGCGCGCACGGGGTTTGCGGCCTGGAGCCGGACGTCCGCTGGCACCCGCGCAGCAGCGCTGGAGCAGGCCGCGCATCTCCTGGAGCAGCGGGCACCCTACTTCATCGCGCTGCTCCAGCGCGAGGGCGGCAAGACGCTGGACGACGCGCTCTCCGAGCTGCGCGAAGCCGCCGACTTCTGCCGCTACTACGCCGCGCAGGGCCGAAAGCTATTCAGCGCCGGCGAGGCGATGCCAGGCCCCACGGGCGAGAGCAATGTGCTGGCCCTGCGTGGCCGCGGCGTGTTCGTCGCGATCTCGCCGTGGAATTTTCCACTCGCGATCTTTCTCGGCCAGGTGACGGCGGCGCTGATGGCCGGCAACAGCGTGGTGGCAAAGCCCGCCGAGCAGACGCCCCGGATTGCGCGCGAGGCGGTGCGGCTGCTGCACGAGGCCGGCGTTCCCGCACATGCGCTGCAGCTCGTCACTGGCGATGGCCGGATCGGCGCCGCGCTGACCGCGCATCCCGATATCGCCGGCGTCGTGTTCACCGGCTCGACCGAGGTCGCAAGATCCATCAACCGGACGCTCGCCGCCAAGGATGGTCCCATCGTGCCGCTGATCGCGGAGACCGGCGGCATCAATGCCATGATCGCAGATGCGACCGCCCTTCCCGAACAGGTCGCCGACGACGTCGTCACCTCAGCATTTCGTTCTGCCGGCCAGCGCTGCTCGGCACTGCGGCTCCTGTTCGTGCAGGAGGACGTCGCTGACCGCATGATCGAGATGATCGCTGGCGCCGCGCGCGAGTTGAAGATCGGCAACCCCAGTGACGTTGCGACCCATATCGGACCGGTCATCGACCGCGATGCCAAGCAGCGGCTCGACGCACACATTGCCCGAATGAAGACCGAGGCGCGGCTGCATTTTGCAGGCAGCGTGCCCGAGGGCTGCTTCGTGGCGCCGCATATTTTCGAGCTCGCTGATAGCGGGCAGCTTACCGAGGAGGTGTTTGGCCCTGTCCTGCATGTCGTGCGCTACCGCGCTGAAAACCTCGAGCGCGTGCTGGCTGCGATCGAGCGCACCGGCTATGGGCTCACGCTTGGCGTCCACTCGCGCATCGACGACACAGTCGATGCCATCGTCGAACGGCTGTCGGTCGGCAATGTCTACGTCAACCGCAACATGATCGGCGCCGTGGTCGGCGTGCAGCCGTTCGGCGGCAACGGCCTGTCCGGAACCGGCCCCAAGGCCGGCGGCCCGCATTATCTGGCGCGCTTCGCCACCGAACAGACCGTCACCATCAACACCGCCGCTGCCGGCGGCAACGCTGCCCTGCTCGCGGGCGAGGAGTAGCTCCGAGCTAGCTCTGTCACCGTCACCCTGAGGCGGCCGCGAAGTGGCCCTCGAAGGGCGACGGCCCGGCTGCAGCCCGGCCGTTAATCCTTCGAGGCCTCCGCTACGCGCCTGCACCTCAGGATGACGGAACTAACAGCTGCGGCCAGCGCAGCTCTACGATGACCCGCATGCCGTTGCATCCCGCAAAAACATCAGTCAAATGATTGAATGGTTAGAACGCACGAATTCCAGCGTGCGGGAAATAAGAAGAGCGGGAGCGGCGGCACGATGCAGAAGGGCATTTTCGACGGCCTGAAGGTTTTGGATTGCGCGAGCTTCATCGCGGCGCCCGCTGCCGCGACCGTGCTGTCGGATTTCGGCGCCGACGTCATCAAGATCGAGCCGCCCGGCATGGGCGATCCTTACCGTAATCTGCCAAACCTGCCAGGCTATCCCGCAAGCGAGCACAATTTCGCCTGGCTCCTGGAGGCGCGCAACAAGAAGAGCCTCGCGCTCGACCTCACCAAGCCGGACGCGCAGGCCGTGCTCTACAAGCTGGTCGCCGAGAGCGACGTCTTCATCACCAACATGCCGCCGCAGGTGCGCTCAAGGCTCGGCATCACCTTTGACCATCTCGCGCACCTGAACGAGCGGCTGATCTACGCCTCCTTCACCGGTTACGGCGAGAAGGGCGAAGAGGCCAACAAGCCCGGCTTCGACAGCAACGCTTATTGGGCGCGCTCTGGGCTGATGGACCTCGTACGCGCCGACATTCATACCACGCCGGCCCGCTCGGTCGCCGGCATGGGCGACCACCCCTGCGCCATGGCGCTCTATAGCGCGATCGTCACCGCGCTCTACCAGCGTGAGAAGACCGGCAAGGGCGCGCATGTCGCCTCCAATCTGATGGCGAACGGCGTGTGGGCCGCGAGCGTTCTGGCGCAGGCAAAACTCTGCGGCGCCAGGTTCGGTGAGCGGCGGCCGCGCGAGCGCGCGCTGAACGCGGTGACCAATCACTACCAGTGCAAGGATGGCCGCTGGATCATCCTCTCGCTGCTGAGCGAGGATCGGCAGTGGCCGACGCTCGCCCGCTGCATGGGACGGGAGGATCTGATCGCCGACCCACGCTTTGCCACCAAGCCGGATCGCCATGCGCGCTCGGTCGAGCTGATCAGGATTTTCGACGAGGTATTCGCCACCAAAGATCTCGCCGAATGGCGTAAGATCCTCGACGGCAACGGGCTGGTGTTCGGTGTGGTCGGGATTCTCGATGACATCCCCAGTGACCAGCAGATGATCGACAACGAGGTGCTGGTGCCCTTCGAGAACGACACCATGTTGACGATCAACAGCCCGATCTGGATCGACGGTACGAGAAAGGTCCAGCCGCGCAAGCCGCCTGAAGTCGGCGAGCACAGCGACGCGATCTTGCGCCAGGCAGGATACGACGAGGCAACGATCAAGACGCTGCGCGCGTCGGGGGCGGTTGCGTAAGGGGCGACACGCCAGCGCAACGTTCACCGCTGTCGTCCCGGCGAAACCGGGACGATGTTGGCTGGGTAGTTCGCTTCCGTGGATGCATTGCTGGATTGCTTCGCTTCGCTCGCAATGACGACGCGGGACGATCTCGGTATAACGACAACCAAGCGAACCTGCGTTGCAGTGAGGTCCCATGCCCAGCTATCGCCTGCACTACTTCCCCGAATCCGGCAACAGCTACAAGCTGGCGCTGATGCTCACACTGTGCGGTGAGACCTTCGAGTCCGTTTGGACCGACTTTGCCGGCGGCGTCACACGCACTCAGGAGTGGCGACAAACGGTCAACGAGATGGGCGAGATTCCAGTGCTGGAGATCGACGGCGTGAAGATGACGCAGACTGCGCCGATCCTGCTGAAACTATCCGAGCAATATGACCGCTTCGGCGGTGCAACGGCCGAGGAGAAATTCGAGCTGCTGCGCTGGCTGTTCTGGGACAACCACAAGCTCACCGGCTACTTGGCAACCTATCGCTTCATGCGGACATTCACGCCGAATGGCGACCCGCAGGTGCTGAAACATTTCCGCCGGCGGCTCGACGACTTCCTCGGCATTCTCGATCAGCATCTCGCCCGCAGCGCGTTCGCGATCGGCGAGAAACCGACGGTCGCCGACATTTCAATGATGGCCTATCTGCATTATCCGAGCAACGAGCACGGCTACGATTTCGGAGAAAGCCATCCGGCCATCCACGCCTGGCTCGGCCGCATGGCCGCACTGCCCGCTTGGCAATCGGCATATGATCTGCTGCCCGGGAAACGGCTGACGCATTACGCGTCCTGACTGAGAGGAACTACGACCGCGCCGCGATCCAGATGAGTGCGAACACCACCGCGCCGATCACGATGGCGACCGCAACAGCCCAGGTGCTGACCCGGATGCTGCCAGTGATCTGCTTGGCTTCCTCGTTACGCGCGATTTCGCGATTGCGCTGCTTGTTGGCTTCGCTGCTGTCCGTCATCGGTCATCCAAATGTCGCTTCGATTAACGCGTCTTCACAAAGCACATGCCGATGCGGGTCGAAGTCGCAGCGGCCTGACAGGCCAGACCTTTACCACAGGTCCATGACGTAAAACTCTTGTCGGCGCCGGCCGATCCCGACGGTTGCAAATAACAATGGGCGCCCCAACCGTCCTGATATTCGGTTCCCGTAAGCTCGGCCCTGCCGCGAAGCTGCGGCCGGCTGGCGAAGCCGCGCGAGAAGTCGGGGCGCCGCCCCTCGGCGAATGCGGTCAGGATATCGCGGCGGCGAACCTGGTCGCCGAAGAAATGAGGCGAGGCCGGCACGATTGTGGACGGCTTGTCCGCGAGCCAGTCGACGCCCGGGAAATGGAAGCCGCCGATGCCGCGGGTCTGGTGGCAGCCGGCGCAGGTGATGTCGTTGAGCCGGCGCTGGAAGCCCGCAACCGAGCGGATATTCTGCAAGCCGATACCGCGCTCGGCGGCAGCCTTCAGCACGCCGACCACGTCGCTGTCGGTGACAACGCCATCGGCTTTGCCCTCGCCCTGCATCAGGCCGAATTCCGGCTGCAGCGCCGATGCATCGAGCCCCGCCGGCGTCGGCGCGATCGCGGCTCTCGCAAGGAATTTTTCCGGGATCAGCACCGTGCCGCGATCGAACTCGCTAAAATGCTCGGGGGCAAGCAGCCAGTCCCTGAAATCATGCCTGAGCGCGTCATCGCTGAGGATACGATCGCGGTCGATCTGGTTCTCCAGCGTAGACTCCTCGAAGACCCTGGTGTCCGCATTATACTTGAAAACCTTCAGGAGATAGTCGGTTCGGAATTCGTGGCGCGCCGATTTCGGCATGAATGCAATCTGGGTGTTGGTCTCGATGCGGTCGAGCATTGCATCGTCCGGAAACGAACGTTGCTCGACGAGATCCAGCGGCTTGTCGTTGGCGAGCCAGCGGCGGGCGATATCCGAGCAGGTCGTGGGCTTGCCGTTGGGGCCAACCTGCCCGTCATGCCTGGCCTTGAGGATGAAGTTGAGCGTCATCGGCAGGCGCGTAGCCGCCTTGTCGCCCTCCTGCTTTGGTTCGAAGCGCGCCAGCCGGTAGATCAGCCGGATTTCGCCGCAGGAACCCTCCGAGACATAGGCGCGGTCCATCCGGTTGACGATGCCCGCCAGCACGAAGCGCGTATCGCGGGAGTTGAGATTGGAGCGGTCGAACAGTTGAACGTCGAAGTCGTCGCCGACGCCGATGGTCTCGTCAGGCGCCTTCGCCTTGTGCCGTGCGATGTAACGCTCGAACTCGGCGTCGATGGCGGGGCGTATCTGTGCAAGCTGCGGCAACGATGAGAACAGCATGTCTGACGTGAGCGGGAAATTCGCGTTCCGCTCCGGCCACAACAGCCGTGAGATCGTCAGCACATCGTGCTGATCGAGCATGCCGAGTTGCTGCGGATCGGTGATCGCGGTGCCGCGCTCGAGGCCTGCGTTCTCCAAGGCAGGCAGCGGCAGCGCGCCGCCGCACAGCGCGACGAGGGCAACGAGAATGCGCAAAACGCGATGGCTCATGTCTCCACTAACACCGCCGCGCTCGGCCTATTCAAGCAAAAAGGCGCTTCACATCGCGGTGAAGCGCCTTTCCTCGAGTTCGGAAGCACTCGGCTTAGCGCGCGACGATCAGACCTTTGCTGGTGACGACGACCCAGCGGCCATCCTGGCGGCGGATCGCATCGATCCGGCCGAGACCCGGCACGGGGTCGCCGGCATAGACCTCATAGAGGCCCGAGCGGCCCTCGATCAGCGCGCCGCCATTGGCAACGTCGCGCAGGTGCCAACCCTCGACCGTCGGCAGCCGGCCGACCTCGGGCTTCGGCGGCGCTGCGGCCAGCGCGGCGGCCTGTGCCGAGAGGGTTTGTGGCGGCGTGGCCGGCACTGGTGCGGGCGTCGCGGCGGCGACCTGAGCCGGGGCGATCGAGCCCGTGATCTCCTTCGCAGCAGTCGTCTGCGCGGGCGCGGGAGCCTGTGCCGAGCGCAGCTTGTCTACGGCCTCGGACAGTTTTGCGAGCCTGGCAGCAGGTTCGGCCTGCGCTTTCTCGAGCTTGTCGAGGCGATCGCTGGTCTTGTTGAACTGGCCGGTCGCGGACTTCGAGGTGTGATCAAGGCCGGCCTTCAGCGCGACGACATCGGCATCGATCCGCGCGACGGAGGCTTCCAGCGCGCTGGTGTCGGCAACCGGTGCCGCTGCTTGCGTCTGATTAGGCGCAAAGTGCATGACGCCGGCGGTCGCGAGCGCGCCGCTGATCGCGCCGACAAGGGCCGCAAGCGCGACGACGGCGGCCATCGCCGAGAACCGGCGCTTGTCGCCCGTGTCCCTCGCCTCCGGCTTGACCTCCGACTGCGCGCGATCCCAGGCGTGGTCTGAGGGCGCCATGACAATCAGCTTGCCGGGCTTCAGCTCAGCCTTGGATTCGTGGAGTTTGGATTCTTGGAGCTTGGGCTCTGCGTCCGGCTTGGGCTCTTCCGGCTTGGGCTCCTCCGGATTGGACGCGTCGAGCTTGGGCACCACCAGCCTGGGTGGTTCAACCTTCGGCGCCTCGGCCTTGGGGGCATCCGGCATCGGGGCATCCGGCTTGGGCGCCTCATGGTCGGGCGCAATTGACGGGGCGTCGGCGCGCGTCTCCAAGCCGGCCTCCGACGAAAGGCCAGCCTCCGACGAAACCTCGGCGGGCTGCAGTTCAGCAGCCGGTTCGGGCATTGCTTCGCTCACGGCTCAAATACTCCAGTCAAGGTTGACCTTTTGGTAACTTTCATTGCTTGCGAAATCCTTACCCTCGGACCCGCTTACCGAAATTTTAGGAACTCATCCGGGGCCGAATTGGGCCGGGATCATGGAACCGGCGTGGCAGGCCAAGCGCAAAATTGCGTTCGGGACGAACGGACCAACCCTCGATACCCGGCCAAGGTGATGTTTGCCTGGCAGAATTCCCCGGTTAACGTGGCCTTAACTGTCCCGTCAGGCGCCAAGGACGTCCGTTTGCGATGGCAAAGCACCTTGCGGACCTGGCTTTCGCCACGACGACGTTGGAGAGAGCCCGCCGCGCTCGTCCAACTCCATCACATCACCACCGGCTCGTCCGGCAGCTCGTTGGGATGCGGGCCTTGCGGCGGGAAATGCTTGGCCAGTTCACGCGACACCGCTTCGATGCCCTTGATCACGCCATGCTCGAAACGGCCGTTGCTGAAGTCAGCCTCCATGTCGCGGCAGATGTTTTCCCAACCCGCAGCGCCGACCTTTGCATCGATGCCGCGGTCGGCGACGATCTCGACGTCGCGGTCGGCGAGCAGGAGGTAGATCAGGACGCCGTTGTTGTGCGCGGTGTCCCAGATCCTCAGATGGGAAAAGACGTCGAGCGCGCGCTCGCGCGCCGGCTGGTTGCGGAACAGCGGCCTGCCGTCAAGCGCCCCTTCGACGACGAAGCGGACCTGGCCAGAGTGCGTGGTCTCGCTTGTCTTGATCGCCTGCTCGATCCGGTCGAGCACTTGCGGCGTGAACACCTGTTTGGCACGCCAATGGTGCTGCAGGAGATGCTTGGTGATGCGCTTGATGCTCATGACCTACCAGCTCCCCGACGCACCGCCGCCACCAAAACTGCCACCGCCGCCGCTGAAACTGCCGCTGTCGCTCGATGAGCCACTGCTCCAGCCGCCCCCCGAGGAACCGCCCGACCAGGAGCCGCCGCGCGAATAGCGTCTCCCCGGACCGGACGTCGGAGCGAGATCAGCGATGAACGCCAGGATGAAGGCGATGGCGCCGACGCCGATCGCGAGGGCCACCGAGCCGATCATGAACCAGGCCACTGCCGCAAGCACCCCGCCGGTCGCAACCGAGCCAAGCAGTCGGCCGAAGATCGTGCGCAGGATGCCGCCGACGAACAGTGAGGCAAACAGGGCGAAGGGAGCGACGGGCCCGAGATCGTTCAAGTCGCTGGCAAAGCTCGTGCTGCGCTGAGGCGCCGGCAACGGCTCACCGTCGATCACGCGCATCATGCGATCGACGCCATCGGAGATGCCACCGGCGAAGTCGCCGCTTCTGAATTTTGGCGTGATGACCTCGTCAATGATCCGTCGCGAGGTCACGTCAGTGAGCGCGCCTTCGAGCCCATAGCCAACCTCGATGCGCAGGTGGCGGTCGTTCTTGGCGACGAGCAGGATTGCGCCGTCGTCGATCTTCTTGCGGCCGATCTTCCAGGCGTCTGCGACGCGGATCGAGTACTGCTCGATCGTCTCCGGCTGCGTGGTCGGCACGATCAGGACGGCGATCTGGCTGCCCTTGCGGTTCTCGTAGTCTCGCAAGCGCGAGGTCAACGTTGCGACATCGCCGCTCGACAGCGTCCCGGTTTGGTCGACGACGCGCCCCGTAAGCTGCGGCACAGCGACGTCGGCTACGGCCGCGAAGGCCCAACTGAACAGCAACGCAAGCAGGAAGGCACCGCGCGGTGCGACGGCAGAACAGGCGCGCAACAAGCTCGCTGTCATCGCCCGGCTTGACCGGGCGATCCAGTAGCCCGGAGACGCCGGCGAGATGCGGAGAGCTCGCGGCGTACTGGATTCCCCGCTTTCGCGGGGAATGACGGCGGTGGGTGTGGCGCGCATTGGTGGCCCAACGCGCTATTTCGACGGCGCAGGCGCCGGGTTGAAATCGACCTTCGGCGCGGTCGAGATCTCCTTCTCGTTCTCCACGCTGAAATTCGGCTTCTCCTTGTAGCTGAACATCATCGCAGTGAGGTTGGTCGGGAAGGAGCGGATGGTGACGTTGTAATCCTGCACCGCCTTGATGTAGCGGTTGCGCGCCACCGTGATGCGATTCTCGGTGCCCTCGAGCTGGGACATCAGGTCCTTGAACAGCGCATCCGATTTGAGCTGCGGATAGTTCTCGGTGACGACGAGCAGACGCGACAGCGCGCTGGAAAGCTCGCCCTGGGCGGCCTGGAATTTCTGGAACGCGGCGGGATCGTTGAGCACCTCGGGCGTTGCCTGGATGCTGCCGACCTTGGCGCGCGCATTGGTGACCCCAAGCAGAACATCCTTCTCCTGCTGGGCAAAGCCCTTCACCGAATTGACGAGATTGGGCACGAGATCGGCGCGGCGCTGATACTGATTTACCACCTCCGACCAGTTGGCCTTGATCTGCTCGTCCTGGCCCTGGATCGCGTTGTAGCCGCAATTGGTCAGGCTGAGGCAGGCGAACGCCGCCAGCACTGTCAGGATCTTGCGCATGAAATTTCTCCCGGTGGAATCGAGAGCCTAGATATCAGATTGCGCTCGCGGAGGACATGCTGATGGAGCTGGCGGCGGGAGGTGTCGAGCCGCAGCCCGGATGGAGCACAGCGCAATCAGGGAAAAGCAATCACGGACGGACCCGGATTTCGCTTCGCTCCATCCGGGCTACTGCTGGTGCCACATATTCGCGCGACGAGCGCGAGCGCTCCAGCGGGGGTCCCGGGCTCGCGCTTCGCGCGCCCCGGGAGGAGTTGGGGCTGTGGCGACAGCCGAGGTAAAATGTGACGTTGCGCCTACGCTCCCGCCTTCGCGTCCCGGATCGCCTGCCAGATCTTTTGCGGGGTCAACGGCGTGTTGAGCTGGGTGATACCGAGCTCGGCGAGCGCATCCATCACGCCGTTGGTGACGCAGGGCGGGCCGCCGATGGCGCCGGATTCGCCGCAGCCCTTGGCGCCGAGCGGGTTGGTGCGGCAGGGCGCGGAGTCGTCGAGCGTCACCTCGATCGGCGGCACGTCGTCGGCGCGCGGGATGCAATAGTCCTGGTAGCTTGCGGTCAGGAGCTGGCCTTCGGCATCATAGGCCACGCCCTCATAGAGCGCCTGGCCTATGCCTTGCGCGACACCGCCATGGATCTGGCCGGTGACCAGCATCGGGTTCACCGCGACGCCGACGTCGTCGACCGTGGTGTAACGCACGACGCGGGACACGCCGGTTTCCGGATCGATCTCGACCTCGCAGACATGCGTGCCGTTCGGCCAACTCGGACCGTCGACCTCGCCTTCGGAATCGACGCTGAGCTTCGCGCCGCTCTCCTTCTCCGCGATCTCGAACAGGCTGATGCGGCGGTCGGTGCCGACAACGGCGAGCATGCCGCCCTGATACTCGATGTCCTCGACCGAGGTCTCCAGTACGTTCGACGCCTTCTCGCGCGCCTTCTGGATCAGGTCGCTCGAGGAGACCGCCACCGCCGTGCCGCCGACAAACAGCGAGCGCGAGCCAACGCTGCCGAAGCCGGTCGCGAGATCGGTATCGCCCTGCACCACGTCGATCTTGTCGAGGGGAATGCCGAGCGTGTCGGAGATCATCTGGGTGTAGGTGGTCTGCAATCCCTGCCCCATCGCCATGGTGCCGGAATGCAGGATGATGCGGCCCTGCGAGGTCGCGTGCAGGCTGACCTTCTCGGTGTGCGCGCGTCCACCGGTCCATTCGATGTAGGAGGTCAGCCCCCGGCCATAGAGCAGGCCCTTCTTCTTCGCGGCGCGCTTGCGCGCGGCAAAACCATCCCAATCGGCAAGCTTAGCAGCACGGTCGAGCATGTGTGCAAAGGCGCCGGAATCGTAGACCTGGCCCGCAGCGTTGGTGTAGGGAAGCTGCGCCGGCTTGATGAAGTTCGCTTTGCGGATCGCGCGGGGATCCATGCCGATTTTTCGCGCCGCAGCGTCGAACAGACGCTCGACGATGAATACCGCCTCCGGCCGGCCCGCTCCGCGATAGGCGCCGACCGGTGCGGTGTGTGTCATCACCGTCTTGATCTCGAAATGCACAAGCGGCAGATCATAGACGCCAGTCTGCACGAAAGGCCCAAGCACCAGCGGGATGATGTTGGCGGCTCCTGAGGAGTAGGCGCCGGTGCAGCCGATCGACTTGACGCGATAGGCGAGCACCTTGCCCTTCTCGTCGAGCGCAAAAGAGGCGGTCGAGGTGAGATCGCGGCCATGGGTGCCGCCGACGAACTCGTCGGTGCGGTCGCCGCGCCAGCGGATCTTTTTGTTCAGCTTGGTCGTGGCATAGGCAACGATGCCGTCCTCCGGATAGAGGTTGGTCTTCTGGCCAAAGCCGCCGCCGATGTCGCCGACCAGCACGCGCACGCTCTCGATCGGCCGCTTCAGCACCGCGCCCGCGAGCACGTCGCGGGTCGAGGCTGGCGTCTGCGACTGCACGTGCAGGAGAAGCCGGCCGGACTTCTTCTCGATTTCGGCAATGGTCGAGCGCGGCTCCATCGCAGACGGCACGAGCCGCTGGCTGACGAGATCGAGATCGACCACATGCGCGGCCTTGGCGAAGGCCTCATCCACCTTGACGGCGTCGCCGTAGGCCATCGCCCCGACAATGTTATCGGGCGCCTCCAGCCACACCACAGGCGCACCTGGCTTGACCGCCTCGACGGGATCGACGACCGCAGGCTGCACGTCGTAGTCGACGACGATCGCTTCGGCCGCGCTCTGCGCCAGAACGCGCGAAGTGGCGACCACGGCCGCAACGGCCTCGCCAGCATAGCGCACGATCTCATGAGCGAGCAGGCGCCGCGGCGGCACCGTCATCGGCTTGCCGTCGGGGCGCTTGAAGATGTTGAGCGTGGGGATCTCGCCAATGTTGTCCTTGATCAGATCGGCGCCGGTGTAGATCGCGGTCACACCAGGCATCGCCGTAGCCGCGCTGGTGTCGATCGACGCGATCTTCGCGTGGGCATGCGGCGAGCGCAGCACATGCAGCCACAGCGCGCCGTCCTCCGGCTTGTCGTCGATGAACTGTCCCTTCCCGGTGAGTAGCCTCTGATCTTCCAAACGCTTGACGGGCTTGCCCGCCCCGAAACGCAAATTACCGGGAAGAAAGTTCATTCCGCTTGTCCTCTAGGCCTCAAAGTGCGGCCGCCTTTTAGCGGATCGAGGCAAACGAGGCCAGCCGACGTTTTGTGCGGGCAGGACCCGCAAATTCGTCATGCCACGAGCTTGGCAACCGCGGATGGAAGTTAGCCGACCTCTCGCAACGCCGCCTCGACGGCCTTGCGCTGCTCGGGCGAAAGAGCCGCTTGTGGCGGAATGGGGTCGCCGACGTCGTAGCCCTGGATCGTCAGCCCTGCCTTGATGCAGGCGGCGAGGTTGAAGCGAGCAAAAGCCTCGTTGATGCGCCATAGCTTGCGCTGAAGCGCCATGGCTGCATCCCAGCGTCCCTCCTTGCAGAGATCGTAGAGCGCGACGCTCTGGCGCGGGATGATGCAGGCCGGACCCGCCATCCAGCCGAGGCCGCCGATCAGCATCACCGCGGCTGGAATATGTGCGGAAGCCGAGAACACGCGGATCTTGTCGCCGCAGCGATTCATGATCGACAGCAGCCGGCCGGTGTTGGTCGAGGCGTCCTTGATGTAACCGATGCGCGGGTGCTCGGCGAGACGCGCGATGACGTCGAGCGTCAGGTCGGAGCGCTGGAATTGCGGGTTGGTGTAGATGACGACGGGAATGTCCACGGCATCCGCAATGCTGCGGAAATAGGATTCGACCTGTGCGTCGGCGAGCGGGAAGTACGCCTCCAGAATTGCCAGAATGCCGTCGGCGCCGAGCTTCTGGTACGCCTTCGCCTGCACGACCGCATCGGCGGTCGAGGTCGAGGCGACACCGGCCACCACGGGCACACGGCCCTTCGCGGTCTCGATCGTGGTCTGCACGATACTCGCGCGCTGTGCGGCGTCGAGATAGGCGAACTCGCCGGTCGAGCCGAGCGGCGTCAGCCCATGCACGCCGGCACCGATCAGATCGTCGCAGAGCCGGGCGAGCACGCCGGTGCGCACGGTGCCGTCCGCGTCGACCGGCGAAACGAGATAGGGGAAGACACCGTGAAAATCGGGCATGTCGGGCAACCGTGCGGCAGGTCGGGCGTTGCGGGGCCGCCCGTATGGTTTCGCGGGTGCTAACATGCCCCCGTGAGGCCGACAAGCAAGCCGGCGAGTGAACGCACTTGCCGCGTGATCGTGATGAGGCGGTTCGATTCCGCGGAGATTGACCAGACCGTGAGCGAGATCGCGGCCTACGGCACCGCACTCGATGTAGAGGACGCGATCTTCAGGAAACGCGAGGGGCTGCCAGCTTTCGGCTGGCACGTTGCGCACTGACGAGTGCGGCAATCAGCAAACGCTGCGGCCTAATCTTACTGAGTCAGAAATCCACGGACCAAGCTGGGTGAGAATCGCATATTGAAGGAGATTCAACGCGAGATCGAGGATCTGAGATGGGTCGCCGAGGAAAGGGAACCAGCGAGACACGATTTGCGGCGTACGTCGACGGTCTTGTTGGCGTGATCGGACATGCTGATCGAGGGCGGCCGCTTCGGGATTATTGCACCGGGCTGTTGTTGCCCTGCGAACGCAAGAGTGTAGAGCCGATGGCGGCAGTGACGGCGCCGGAGCGGACGGCGGCCCAGCACCAATCGCTGCTGCACTTTGTCGGCGAGGGACGGTGGTCGGATGAGAAGGTTCTGTCCAAGGTGCGCGAGATGGTGCTGCCTGCCATCGAGCGTGCCGGGCCGATCGAAGCTTGGATCATCGACGACACCGCCTTTTCCAAGAAGGGAACGCATTCTGTGGGCGTAGCGCGGCAGTATTGCGGACAGCTTGGCAAGCAGGACAATTGTCAGGTCGCGGTGTCGCTGTCGGTCGCCAATCATCATGCCAGCCTGCCGGTGGCCTATCGGCTGTACTTGCCGGAGGCATGGGCCTCCGACGCTGCCCGCCGCAAGAAGGCTGGGGTGCCCGATCAGATCGACTTTCAGACCAAGATCGAGATCGCGCTCGATCAAATCCGCGCCGCCTGCACCGCGGGCTTGCCACGTGGCGTCGTGTTGATTGATGCTG